>NZ_JACHDC010000019.1:0-226483 GCF_014200875.1 Paraburkholderia sp. HC6.4b | reverse complement strand
AACGCGAGCTGTCGAGTTCCCCACGGTGTCGGAAACGTCATCAGGCGCTCCTGCGGTGTCCTGCCAGGAAGAACCGGCCTCCCTGACGCCCCGCCACCCCGCGAAGCAGCAGGTATTCTTTCCGCGTGTATTTGTCGAGCCGATTCCCGATGAGGTTGCGCGACTGATCGAGCAGGGCAACTACAACCTGCGGGCGTGGAGACTCTATCGGGACCTTACGCCCGTTGAGGCGGCTGAACTCGCGGGCCTCTCCCCCGGCACGGTTCTCTGGCACGAACGCGGCTATAACGTGCCCAGCGTCGAGACACTGAAGCGCTTCGCGGACGTGTACGACTGCACGACCGGGCAGTTGACCCCGCAACCTGGCTCCTGCACCAAACCCTACCAGTCCGTGCCGGCCCCAAAAGGCCATGTGGCCCAATTTGCACCCGACGACACTGAGTATCCCGACGCCGTGATGGCGCACCTGATCGATGGCAGATCCCCGATTACCGCCTGGCGAATGTACCGGCGCATGACGATTGACCAGTGCGCCAAAGCCTTCGGCTGTACATCCAAGACCTTCAAGGGTATGGAAGCGTTACCCGTGCTGCGCGACCGGACCCGGAAGAGACTGGCGCTTGTCCTTTCCTGCAACCCTGTGCAGTTGCTGCACCCCCGAGGTCTTGAAAACAAAAACACATCGCGGCCCGGCGCTTCTGCGCATCGGACAGAACACCGTGCGGCCCGTAACGATAACGCGCATCGCGCGCACCTGTAACGCCGGAGAAAAATCGATGGAAAAGCGAGATTCAGTTGCAAGCACAAGCATAAGACCGCTTCGTTCCTGCACATACCGGTGCAGAACGGAAGTGAGAAATGTGCTGACTGGTGCGCAGCGCCCGCGCACGTCCGCAGCCACCCTGGATGGATAGCATCGCGTTGTAAAGCGTCGCGGTCCCATCCCCGGACCGCGACGTGTGTGGTAATGCCCGCACCTTTGTGTGCGGGTTTTTTTTTGCCTTTTGGAGGTAGGGAAATGAGGCTTGGTGCAAATGTCTCCCATGTGCGTGAATACCTCGGATGGACGCGAACCGAGTTCACGTATCGTTTCGCGCCCGCCACGTTCGACCATAACAACAGGAAGCGCTGCTACGACAATCTTCGTTCGCTCGAAGTGCGAAAGCAGCATTCGTCAGAATTGCTGGCGTGGATGGAACCTGTGTTGAGAATCAGCGCCGCTGTGTTGCAGACCGACGATCTGACCCAACTCACGCATGAAGGGATGTCATCGTTGCGTGTCCGGTATGTCGGCCCGCCGATGGATGCGCTTACGGTGGTGGTGAACCGGTGCTGTGACGGCGTCAAGCCGACGCCTGATGAATACCGGGCCGCTATGGAACAGGCAGATAAAGCCGGTAAGCGCGAAGCGGTGTTGCAACTGCTGGAGAAGATCGCAGCAGAACGGCGCAAGTGGCATCGTGGTGGATCGGCCCTGAGGCCCAATCGCTGGAATCAGGCGTAACGAAAAAAGGCCCGCGCAGTAGCGGGCCTTTTCGCAGGAAAAAGCCCCGCCGAAGCGGGGATAGCGAGCCGAACTCAGAGATCAACGAAACGCGGCAACAGGTCCTGATCGGCGAGGCGGATTTCGATATCGTTAGCCGCCTTGACGTGCTCCCGGTTGTTCACATCAAAGACTTCATCCGTCACGCTGATGATGATCGTGCCTTGCTGCTTGCCATCGCGCCTGACAGGGATAAGGGCGCGCGCTTCTGGCATCTGGGCCGACGCGAGAGCGTGCGGAACATAGAGCATCCAGCTTACGCCTGGTCGGTCTTCGAAAACTTGCATTTCGAAATATTTGCGTGGGCCGAACGTCACGTAGAATGGGTCGTAAATCTCAACGACCTTGGCGACGACTTCGGCAACGGATTGGCATCCGCCGAGCCGAGACGATGTCTGGTCTTTTTCATCCACGGCCAGTTCAAAGGATTGGGGTAAAAGCCCACCGCCATCGATCGAAATCGAGAATGCCGCGCCACCTTGATCTGACTGGATGCCATTCCAAATTCCGATGGTCTTCGACGCTCCTTCATCTTTGCCTTTATAGCGTGCAGCGACTTCATTCATTGCGTCTTTTGCGGGCCGATCGTCCTCGTAGACACGATACTTTAGCGCCTTCGTCAGATCGTCTCCTTTGAGATACCAATTTTCAAGTAACCGGTCCTTCCGCACTAGCAATTCGATAACCGGCCGAAGACGTTCGAAATGAAAGAAAAAATCTCTGTTGGGAATGTTGTTGGCGTCCCGATGTTGCGAAAACAGGTTCATGGCCGACTCAGGGTTGATAGATAGAAGAAACGCCATTGGCTGAGAGAGTTCGCAGCATATAGGCGCGGGTCTTCGGCGTTTGAAAGTACCACATTAGCTTCGCAGGAGGATTAGCGCGCACGATCGCGCCCTGCGTCTTGATCTGATCTTGCATCGAATCGAAGCCCGTGAAAAAGCGCAATACTTCGCCATCGTCCCTTATGAACTGATCGTAATTCCCCTTCGCTTCCTGCAAGAGACATCGGGAAGACTGAAACCCATCAAAATCCGTGGCGAACCATTCCCATTCCATATTCCAGCCTTGGCTGGTCTCCCGGCCTTTGCCGTCCGTTGTAATCCCATACTCGAAGCCGGTAATGCGCGCCTGATAGCGTCGAGGCTCGGGATTCATGCTGTGATTTCGCTGTACCTTTTTGCCGGCCTTCTCAGGCGGGCACTTGCACGGTCTCTCGCGCTCGCGGCTCCGGTCACGCGGTAGTTCGCCCCATCCGCCGTCTGCACCTGCGCCAGTGCTGCTGCTGCCTGCGGGACCAGCAGACGGTGCGGCGGTGGGGACCGGAACAGGCATAGGCATTGCCTGCGCCATTGCGTTTGCTGCGTGTGCGAGCGCCGCCGGGAATGGAATACCCATCAGCGTTTCTCCTTCATTTCCTGTTGCCTTTTACCCGTTGCCTGTAGCAGCATTTCAAATCGCTGTTCAGCCGGAACGCCTGATTTGTGCAGCCATGCCATGACCGCCGGAATCCGGTAAAACCCCGGCGTGGTGGCTTCCACATACAGGAAATTGACTATCGGCACGTCACGCGTAAAGCGGAGTACCTTGGTTTGCGCGAAGGCCGCATTAAGCCGGTCGCGCAAGGTCGGATCATTGGCCAGCGCGGGATAGTCGCACACGATATGACCACGGATAAAGTCCACATAGTTGCGGTCTTCGTGGGCTTTCAGAAGCGCCCATTGCCCTTCAGTAAATTCCATTGTCGTTGATGGTGAACCGTCGTCCTTCGTTGAGGTAGTGCCACGCGTCGGCAGCCCTGAAAAGCTCGCGCTCGCTCCTGCCGTGGCATACCGCATTGAGCGCATGCAACACCCTGGGGTCCCAGAAGCGCAGCAGGGCGGAACGTCCGTCCGGTATTCGGGTATCCAGGTGCGGGCGCAGCTTTGCGGCCTGCCTCTCCAGGCTCTCTGAGGTGATCAGCCAGATCACGCCAGGGCGGGCCTGTTCGAGCTCGCGCAGGACCGCAAGATGGTCGCGCGCCGTCGTCAGATCAACCAGCCACGGCCCCGCGTGTGCGAGTGCCATGTCGTTCGTGCCCGCGAACAGCGAAACCGTCCTATCGTTTTCGGGCATGAATTGCTGGCCGGTATGCTGCTGGTAATGAATACCGTCCACCAGCGCCAGCACGTGGCCACTGAAGTGCCGTTCCCCATACTGGCGAAGCTGTTCATTGACAGAGGCGGGAATCATCAGCGCTCCAGGGTCATTGCGCCTTGCCCGGCAGCGTGGATCATGCATTCGAGACAGATAGACGACTGCGGAAGCACCGATCGGGGTGTTGCGCCGTGGAGCGATAACGGGCCTTTTTTCTGCGCGGTATCAGGGGTGCGTCCGCGACAATTGCACGCCCATGCGTAACCCAGGGCTTCGGCCATCTCGTAACCGGTTGCATAGGACTTCAGACTATCGAACGGAAACCATTCGCCGGTTTCGGCGTTCAGCGCCATTGCAGACGGCATTGGCGGGAAGTTTGAGTAGATTGAATAGGTGATACGGCAAAGGTCGCACTCTTCCTTGCCCATGGTTTCATCCTGTTTCTGTTGCTCCATCTGACCTCTGCTGTTTTTCCAGAACACACCCGACGAATTAACCATCCAAAACGCGACACGGTCAACGACTTTAAATTGAGATAAAGCCGTTTTGACAGATTTCCACAATTGCCCTTCCTATCTCAATTTAAGGTGCATTTTTCCAATATCACCGTCCAACAAAAAAGCGGCATTGAGCCGCTTTTCCCGTAAGTGATCGACGCCGGTTAGTGCTTTGTCCATGAAGCGTCCATAGCCGCCAGTTTCCCGTTCGCGCCCTGCGCAGCGTCAGCGAGAATCGCTGCCGCGTCCTGCGGTGTCAGTTGGCGGTTAGGAAGCCCCTTGGCGTCGAGCGCAAGCACCGTGTACAGTTCCTGATCGCAGCGGTTGGTCGCGTGGTAGTTCTCGCCGATCTGGATCATCAGTTCCAGCAGGCTGCGGTGTTCGTGTCTTTCCACGACAGTCACAGCAGGACTCCTGAGCATTGAGGTCGCAAGTGTGATCAGGTGTTGAAGTTGCTGGCTCTGCCGATCACAAAGATGGAAGGCCGCAAGCGCGAGCCGTTCATACTGGAGAGCGTCTACAGGGGGACGAGAGGGAGATTGCTGCTTTCGGGTGGGTTTGGTCATGCGCGGTCCTTGTTATCGTGAAGGATCGCCCGGACACATAAGGAGGTGGTGAGCGGGCGCAGTGACAGGGTTGGCAGACCGGACTTGAAGACCAACGACCGGCAGGCGCGAGCGCCTCCCTGCCAAGGCCCGCCCGTAGAAAACAGACGTGCAGAGGCAAAGGCATCGCCTGCTAGGCAGGCGTGCCGGTCTTCAAGATTTTTCAGGCTGCCAAGCCTGATCCGTCGATGTTTTGACGGCATTCCGATTATAAGCGGATGCTGGAGAATTCGCGATTATTGGGATAGTGCGCTGTCGCGAAAGCTCGAGGGGACTTTCACCGTCCCCGTATGACCTTCAATGCCGCTCACGGTGTTGTCGTTTCCTTCGATGTAAATCACGGTGCAGGCCGTCAGCATCGGGACCGCGAGAACGAGCAGGATCAACGCAACGCGTCGCATGATGGAGTTCTCCTGCGCGACAGGTAGGCGTCTACCGTCCGTGCCGTTTGCCTCATCAACTGTATTCACGCATGATCAGCAGCCCGTCGCTGCCATTGCCAGCGTTGTACGAACCTGGCAGGCCGGTTCCACCGCCACCGCCCGCTCCCCGACCTGTGGCGTCATGAACCGGAGTCGCCCCGGAAGGACCATAGACACCGCCCATCCCGGCTGTGCCGAACATCGACCTTCCGCCTGCGGTGTAATTCGATGCCGTCGTGCTGACAACCGGCAGGGAGCCTTCGCCGCGCAGGTTCAGGTCGCCACCGCTGCCAGTTCCACCGGGCGCACCGAGCAGGACGGCATTCGTGGCCGAGCCAGACCCGCCTGCGCCACCGGTCGCGACGGCAAGGGGTGATCGCAGGTCTCCCAGATGAGTCAGATAGCCGGGACTACCCGCGTTGCCCGAAGCTGGTACGGTACCACCCTTACCGATGCCGATATCCAACTCGTCCGGCAGACTGTCAGCGGAGCGGCGCAGCCAGACATAGCCTCCCGCGCCGCCACCCGTTGCCGTGCCCGCATTGGACGTCCGGCTGGCGACACCGCCCGAGCCGCCACCGCCCTGAAGTGCGGTCTCCACCATAGCCGGACTGTGATCCGATTTCCGCCACGGCGGGTTCCCTATCGAGTGCGTACCCGTCCCCGCGTTGGTCATCGATATGGGTGCGCCGCCCTGCGTGTCGGAAATCTGGAACGTGCTCTGGTCGGCGGACACCTGAACCACGAAATAGGTCGCGCCCTGCGCAATGCTGCCCGGTAACGAGTCCGTACTGCTGAACGTCACCGGCGATCCGGTGAGAGGCGAATGGAGCGAGCATGTGATGACCGGCGAGCCGGCCGAGAACGTGACGCTTTGAGCTACGACGGAATAGACGGTGGCCGCGAGCAGCGTCGAGCCGCGCTGCGGAGCCGGAATGTCCGGCCTGTTGAGTATCGCGGCAACGCCTGATTCTGCGTTCCAGTCGGCGTTGACCTGCGCAGCAGGGATCGCAGGCCGGTTGAGGATCGCGGCGATTCCACTGTCTGCGTTCCAGTCCGAATTGACCTGACCAGGCGGAATGACAGGCTGGTCCGTCAGGTCGTGGTAGCTGCCAGTGGTGGCAACCGTTGCAAGACTGCCGGTAATCGTACTGACTGTTTTGGCGAACGACTCAACAAGAACATCCGCAAGCTGGTTAACCTGCGTGAAGTCTGGTGTTCCACCAAGCGCGATGATGGCGTTGCGCAGTTCCTCGGTAATCGCGTGATACCACCACTCGCCGGGCACAGTTCCGGTAACGCCCGCCGCCGGATTGCCATTTGCCGGAAAGCCCCCCGGATTATCTGCGGGTGTTTCGGGCGCATCCTCGACCGCGTTGGCCTGCCAGTAGCGATCCATGTCATTCCCCGTCACCCGGTACAAAGTCGGCGATATCGCCAAAGTGCCCCGCGAGGCACGCCTCGAAAATGTCGCGACCGTGCTCGTGCGGATCGTCCGGCATGGCGATGAATGGCATGAAGTTGTCGAAGCGCTCGAAGTGAACCTCGCAACGAATGCCGCTGTGTTCCGCGTCGGCCCATGCGGGATTCCTGACAGCAACAATGTCCATCACGCGATCCTCGTCCATACGCACCAATAGTCGCTCGCAGCGGACGCATTGCCGCTGCTGAGCCACGTTCCGGGACGCCCCGGCAGCGCTGCGACCGTACCTTCCGGCGCGGACTGGCTGCTATCGCCTGCACGCACAATGAACGCCACCCACCCGATTCCGTTTCCGCTGAGCGGTTGCAGGTTGGCCGGTGTCCATGCGCCGCCCACCTGGCCCCGCAGATCGTTCACCGCGTTGTTCACGTTGTTGATGCTGTTTTGCAGGTTGCTGACGTTGCCCTGCAGCTCAGCCTCGAAGACCACGTTGCCCTCGTCGGTCTGGTCAACCGTGACACCCAGCCCGCTGCCGTTGGGTCGCCATCCGATATGAACCTTGTTCGCCCCCTGGCTCACGCCGCCGCCTTGCTCCACGGGCGTGAATCCGAGCGGTGCAGGCGTCCCGATCACGTCTTCATATCTGATCGAAACGGCGAGATGGGCGAGCGCTGCAAGCAGCGACTGCGCGAGTTGATCGACCTTCGTATGGTCGGGCGACGCGCCGAGCGCGACGATGGCATTGCGTAGTTCCTCGGTGATCGAATGGAACCACCAGGCGCCCGGTGTCGTCGGCGCTATCGCGGCGGGCAGACTGCCGTCTGTCGGAAAGCCGCCCTCGTTATCAACGGGCACGGCTGGCGCCTGAGCGGCGCTGTTCGCTTCCCAATAGCGATCCACGTTGATTTCCTCTCAGTGATGGGAGAACGCCACAACCGACTGTGCAGGCGCATAGCGGCGCAGCAGACATTCGATCATCGTCAGCGTCGGCGACGTGCCCCAGGCGGAGAGCGGATTGTCTACGGTGTCCTCGACCGTGTTCCATCGCGGCGGCGGCGCGCTGATGACATCGACCAGCCAGCCATGCGCCCAGTCGGTATTGGCAATCGGTGTCGTGACGGACCGCATGACGTGATGAACGGCAAATTCCGTAATCGTGATCGTGTAGCCGAGTGTCGCGGCCAGTGCCCTGAAATACTCGGGGGACTGGCCGCCCGTACCGATCAGGCGGGCGACGATCTGTAGCCTGTTCTCGTCGTCAGAGTCGAACGGCCCGAAGCATGGATCAGGCAGCGCGAGCGACGCATTCCATTCGGGTAGCAGCGCGTCGGCGGTCGCCGGAAAAGAGCCAGCGATCAGCGTCAGCGCGTCGCTATCGATCGTGGCGGGTGTGTTCGCGAGCGCATCGAGCACGGCGGCCTGCGTGCCGCTGTCCTCGCGCGTCCAGACACGTCCACGCGGCAGCAGCCGCCGCAATACGCCTGCGTAGTCCGCGCGGCTATAGCGCGCCGGGTTCATGTCAGTTACGACCACGTAACCTCACCGGGCACCGCGAGCGCACCGGCCGGAAGCATCACGTCGTCAGTCGGCGACAGAATCAGAAAATCATTGATGCCGGAGACGGCGGCAATGGCCGACCACAGATGCGCGAGAATCAGGAATCCGCCCGGTTCGCCCTCGCTTTTCATCAGTCCCGCGATAGCGTCGAGCGCGGCGTCCTGCCTGTCGGGCGCCACGCCACGAATACTGATATCGACCGGGTACGGCTCCGGCGCGACGACATAAACCAGCGCGGTAACGGGCCGCAATGGATAGATTGCGTTGGCCACGGCGAGCTGGTCGCCAGTCGCGGGCGTGTCTCTTGTCTCGGCTGACGCGACACCGTCTCTGCCCTGCGGGAAGCCGTCATGCTGCGCGTTCGCCTCATCGAGCATCACGAACACGATGACCGTACCGGCACCGTAGCCATTGCCCGTACACCACGCGCGCGTGACTCCCGGAACGGCGAGCGCCCATGCGACATAGTCGCTCGCCGCGCCACCCTGCGGCGGGTTCTGGTAGACGAACAGGACACGCGCACGGTAGGCATCGTTCGATTCAATGTCCGCGCCGCCTCGGAATTCCGTTGCGGCAACGCCGGTCGAATCGATACCCGGAATCGCGCTGGCGAGCGTGAATTGCGTCCCGACCGCGCAATCGCCGTTCAGGCCTGCCAGTCCTGCCGGGTCCGGGTTCGCGGTCGCGGCCACCGTGACCTTACCGGCTTCGACGGCAGCCGCCGCAGTGACCGTGTAGGGCAATCCGTCGCTGCGCTTGAGTCCCGTTCCGCTATTGACCGGTACGCCTTCGGAGCCGGCGAACGTGACAAGACCCGAGGACTGCGACGCGCTCTTGCGCAAAACGCCCCTGAGCGCGCCCCACGCCTCGAGAAATTCGTCAGTCGCCGTGAACGGCGTAGCCTGCAATGCGATCCAGTCGAGATACCCGTACTGCATGTGCGCGAGCCCGGCCTGAACGTCGCCGAGCACGCGCAGATTCGAGAAGCGCAACAGGGCATCGGCACCCGGCAGGTTCGCATTCAGTTCCTGCGCAACCTGATTGCGCAGGGCCGTCAGCGTCGGTCGTGAGAAAGGCATGCGCCTTAAGAAAGGGACTACCGGTCGGGGCTAGGTTCCCGTCCACACCCTGGGGAAGCTCATCGCGACGCGCGTGCCGTCGCGGCGGCTCGCGACAATCGCCAGGTCGAGCCGGTTGGGTGTGACCCATTGCGGCGTAATGTCGAAGCGCGCCACCACGCCGTCATCGAGCATCCATTGCAGCGCCTCGCTCGCGTAGTCGCCAGCGCGCTGCGCCACGTCGCGCGGTCCCTTGACCCGGGAGAGCAGCCACAGGCGCGAGCCAATCGGGTAGTCGGCGCTGTCGCCCCACCAGCCGCGCCGGTCGCCGTCCGGTGTTTCGTCGCTCGGCAATGCCAGCCGGTCACTGAAAAGGCTGATAAGCACGGCGGTCTGCAGGTCGTTGCCGGATCGCAGGGAGGCGCCCGCAAGCATCCAGTCGCCGCGCATGTCCGGTACATTCCAGACGGTTGAGATATCGCCCACGGCGCGGAAATCAGAGTTGCGGTTGCGGTATGTCGCTGGTTGCGATGTCGCTGCCGCGCTGCACGTCCGGCACCGGATGATGATGTGAGTTGTAGACGGCGCGCGAAGCGGCAGCGGTGTGCGGGTTGGTCGCGCTGTTGTCGCGCATGTCGCCCGCACAGGTGATATTGCCGTCGCCCTCGATATCCCCGGTGCAGTGGAACAGCGGCGCATCGGCGGTGATCTGCGGCGCGTTGGTGATCGTGACAGGTTGACCGCCACCGTTGACGACGATCCCCGCTGCGGACAGATGGACCGATTGCCCCTTGTCGTCACTGATGCAGACCTCGCCCGGCGCGAGATTGCGGAACCTGTACTGCTGGTTGCCGCATGCAATCACCACGCCGTTCGTGCGGTCGCCACCGAGAAACACCGCGAGCGCGTCGCTCCCCGCTGGCGGATTCGACTGGAACCCGTATTCCGCGAGTCGCGGCGTGCCGTCGCGTGTCTCGTTCGCGGATAGCTGCATCTGTACAAGCTGAACCGCGCCGCCATCGTCCACGCGCGTAAGGCGTCCGCGTCCGAGCGCGCGAACGAGGCTCCAGAACAGGTGTTCCACGATTGACGCTATCGTTGCGCGAGCGCGGCAGCAGCATCCGCAGGCAACGGCAGATAGAGGATCGGTTCGGGCCGGAACGCTTCAGGCGGCATCAGCGTGAGTTCGCAGCCGGTCCCGCTCATGTCGCGTCGATAGGTCACTTCACCAAGCGTCCACTTCGCGCCGTCGATGAGCTTCAGTTGCGGCAGCGAGAGCGCGGCCAGCGTGTTCGGCGCATAGAGCGAACCCGCGCTGTCGCGCCATGACGTGGCCGTGATTGATACCACGTTACCGCGCCCGATGCGCCGGTTGCATTCCCATAGCGCGTGCGCGTTCGACACGTCCGCGCCCGCGTCGCCGTTCTGCGCGATGAACGCCTTGGGACGGAAACGCGGCATGGTGTCATCAGCCACCGTGTATTCGGCGAGCGGCTGCTGACCGGCATCCGTGAAAATGCCAGTGCCTACCAGATAGACGCGGTATTCGCTGAAGCGCTGCGAGATATCGCGCGTATAGCTTGCCTGTTCGACATTGACGCCCATCGCGAAACCGCCCGCCGCCTCAATGGTCGAAAGCGGCCCGATCACCAGATCACCGTCCGCATCCTCGTAACACAGTACCTGTGCGAGCTTGCACAGACGGTCGATGGCGGCATACGGTGATTCCCCGACATTCAGACAGACCTGCGGGTGCAGCATGCCTGGCGTGAGCGCCTTGACCCGGATGCCGAACGGCTGCGCGAGCTGGGCCGCAATATCGGCGGTCGCCATGTTGACGAACTGGAACGAATCAAACTGTGCAGAACAGTCCACCAGGTCTTCGCACTTGCCACGCCCCGATATCGACAGCGTATGCGTTGTCGCGCTGACCGACTCTGCCACCCGGTCCACGTATCCAGTAATGACCGGGTTTGCACCGATGTTCACGACGCAGGAGTCCCCTTCCATGACCACGACCGTTGTCGTGTTTGGAAAGCGCTCGGTCATCGAGATATCGAAGTCGGCCGGGATACGCTCCATGCCGCGCGTGATGCGCACGCTTTTCCAGCCTGCGATGCTCGACCCGTTGACGGTCAGCGATACATCGTCGCTCACGCTCAGCCCCACGCTTTATCCAGTAGAGACACGTGGTACGCTGGCGCGGTGCAGTACAGTTACCCAATCAACCCAACTCAACGGAGGGCAAATGTACGACTCTATCGAACAGATTCGGGCACTGTTTGGCGTGGCCGAGGAATCAGTCTCGCTCGAATTTAAATCGGGCCGAGCTTTTGACGAAATGAACGACAGAGTGCGCGGCACGTTCGTGAAGGAAGTAACGGCCTTTGCCAATGCCGGAGGCGGAACGATCATCTACGGAATCAGCGAGCAGCGGCAAGGCGCGCGCAACGTTGCTGAAGACTTTGAGCCAGTCACGAACCCGGACGTGACGAAAGATCAGCTTACGGTCATCCTTACTTCGAATACCGATCCTGTATTTAGCGGATTTCAGATCGACATCTTCCCAGTCGAACCCCGAGGGCGCGTTTTCGTGATTCATGTCGAGCAAGGCGATACGGCCTACCAGAGTCGTCACGACAAAAGGTACTATCAGCGAATAGGCACCACGTCGGAGGCTATGTATGATTTTTCTATTCGCGATGTGATGAATCGGCGAAAGGCGCCACGTCTGTTTGCTAACCTTTCGATCCGAAACCTGCAACGCGAAGCCAAGCAGCACCGCTATCGTTTGATCCCTACACTGAAAAACGAAGGCGTATTTACTGTTCACCACTGGTGCCTGCTGGTGGATATCCCTACACCAACGCACCTGGACCCGGAAACTGGACAGTCAGTTCTGCAACGTGGCCCCGTCAGGCATGAGAATTTGCAGTACACCCGCTTCGAATACTCGTCAGAACGTTTGCCACCCGCGTTAAACAGCCTTCGTTTGTTGCCGGACCAGAAACTGGAATTAACTGCGCAAAACGGCTTTCCCGACCTTGACCTGTTTGTCGATCTCGCTGCATTTGTGCGGTCCCTTGAGACCCTCGAACCTCCGTTACGATGGACCCTGTTCGTCGACGACGCCGCACGGAAGGAAGGCCAGACACCGTTTGAACAATGGTGCACGTTCTAAAAATCGTTGCTCTTTCCGTCGGTACCCAGACAAGGACTTACTCAGTCCCCTCGGGGATGGGACATTGGCATGCGACTACCGTCCAAAGCGGCGGCCTGGCATAGTTGCTGGCGATCAGGCCATTTACAGATCGAACACTTATGACTGCACTCAATGTCGTCGTTCCAGCAATCTCGGCAATGATTGGAGCGCTAATCGCGCTGGGCGGCGTCTGGTTGACCAATTGGCAGGCAAATAAGCGATTTCTTACCCAACTAGATCGGGACGAACGCAAGGAAAAGCGCGATTTCATAAGGCAACGTGGCGAAGAACTATACGGATTGGCAGATGACTGGGCCACCTATGTATGGCAAGAGCATCTAATCTGGCTGGCAGCAATGCATGGAAGACACAGCGTTCAAGAGGCTAGAGATTTAGCGATTGAAAACGCTAAAGGACATCACGACCAATTCCGGAAGGTATCAATGTTGATGAACGTCTATTTCGATGAACTGAGGGATGCTCTTTCCGAGTTGAACCTCTGCCGGATCAAGTTGGATCTGCATCAGTCCAGGTTTCTAAAGGTCGCTAAATCTGAAACGTCCGACTGGACGCGCGCGGCAAAAAGGCATCGTACGCTGATGCAAGATCTGCAGGGGGCGCAAGCCCGGTTTCTTAAATTGCTGGCAGAGATTATCCGCAACGCCTGAGTAATGGTTTGGAACGGTCGCTAGTCTCAGGTCAGTGAAGCAGTGAAGCTGATCGGCGCAAACGCCGGATGAATTGACGCAGCCTGCTCTAACAACGTGTCAATAGCAAGGACACGCAGCGGCATCGGGACCGACGTGCTGACCGTCTGCATGCTCGCGCGCGACGCGCCGCGCGTAATGCTTACGCTTTTCCAGCCCGCGATGCTTAACCCGTTGACGGTCAGGGAAACGTCATCGCTCATGAGCGCAATGATAGTATTCGACGCTGCCAGATCAGCGTGTTCAGTTCGACATCAGCGTTGGACCCAACTTCCGCCTACCGCCCAACTACGGCCCTTTGCCCGCACTATCACTTGGACATTCGAACGTCGGCGTCGTCTCAGACAGCGGACGTTTCTGCACAGATGTTATC
Source organism: Paraburkholderia sp. HC6.4b (assembly GCF_014200875.1). NCBI lineage: Bacteria > Pseudomonadati > Pseudomonadota > Betaproteobacteria > Burkholderiales > Burkholderiaceae > Paraburkholderia > Paraburkholderia sp. HC6.4b. The sequence goes on along the minus strand of NZ_JACHDC010000019.1, from coordinate 212,960 downwards.
AGTCGAGTCGCCGCCGATCCGTATATTCATTCGACATCGAATTTCCGATCCCTGAGCGACCGCTATGGAAAAATCCCGGATCCAAAGCCGGCCATCTTAGCCGATCGATCCGCCTAGGAATCTACTGAATCAAAGGCTCTTCCAGAGATAGACCGGACCATCGCTCCATCACTCACTTTGGTGAGACTACCGCTTTGCCGAGGGAGGCGCACAATGGTAAGTGATCCGACGAGTTGGTTGTAAGAACTGCCGATCCGGCGGGACACATCGCCGCAAAATACGCGTCGCCCAGTGCTCTGCAACTCGCTTTGCCGAAAGCTGTTGGACCGGCATGCTTCAGTTCTTTCAGGGCTTTTCGCCGCTTCTGGTTCTCATTTTTCGCGGCAGCCGCCGGGTCAAGATTGTTCGGATGTAATGCGTCGATGAGTTTTGAAAGGCTTGCAGCATTGTCGTGAATGTATGCCGCTGCAGCACAGCGCTCTGATTCAAGACAGTTAAAGGAATCGGCAGGCCCGCGAAGCTCACCCGTCGGCCCGTGCGACAAACTTCCATTGTTAAAGCATGCTAGCGGTTGAATTATCTTGATGCCATTTGTTTTGCGCGCGTTTCGCCAAAGCCGAGACACCTTTAACGCAAGGTCTTGAAGCATCTCCCGCTTGATGTCATCTCTGCCGCCGGTCGGATTTGTCTCGAACGCCGTACTCAAAGCCGCTGCTAGTGATTGGATAGCTGCGTCTTTCTTGCGCCCCGCAACACCGGGCATCCGCGCAAGAGCCATAAGTGCTTCGCCGACGTTTTCAGCTGCTTGCAATCTATTGTGGGCGTCGCAAAGGATTCTAACCCTGCCAGCCAGCAGTTCCTTCAATGCATAGTAGGGGGTTTGGGCTGGTTGGTTTCCCGCAATATATGGTAGTCCCCATGTCTTCGCGAGGTCACTTTCTTCTGCCAGTTCGACGACAACTGTGGTATCCAGGAAGCTGCCAGACAATCTATCCTCCTTGCTGCCATCTATGTACGGTTGTTCTCGGAGAACAACTCGGCCTGGTCGTTAGGTAAGTTTGATTCGACATCCTCACTGAACAATATCGCTATGAGCGCATTCACCACATCATGATCGCCTTGCCATCCCTCTACCGACAGAGCCTCCACGAGTTCACTGGCATCGTCCAAATCCATTGCAGGATTTGCATGCAATGACTGCAGCGCCTGTATCAACGCGTTCAACCCCGGACGAGTCACGTCCGCGCTGTTCGCTGCAAGAACCGCGCGTCGAATATATGAAATGACGGACCCAAAACTCTCGTTGAAGGTAGTCAACCGATGCGCTTTCTGCATCGAGGCGGCAATCAAGCCGAGGCGCGACCCGATAGAGTCAAAGTCGTTTTGTCCAAATGAGTCAAGCGCAAGTCGCGCATCGTTCAACGCTAGCTCAACAAGCACGCGCGTTTGACCGGCCGATGTATCTTCGTCGAACAAATGAGGGTAAACCTGCTCGGGTCCTGGAGAAATCGAGAGGGCCGATGTCGGCGACTCGTCGCCGGTGGACAAAGTGCTGCCGCTGCGAGCCGAAATCACGTGCGAGCTAGTTGCACTCCAGTCGACACCGAGGGTCTGCTGAACTACCGCAGCGGCGCCCGTGGGTTTCCCCAGCGGCCGCGCAGATTCTGTTCCACTCACGGGAATGATCGCTTTTATCGTCATGGTTTTGGTTGAATTACCTTATCGATATCCCGCCGTAGAACATGAAGATAACCTTTCAGCCAATCATCCATTCGAAACTTCGTAGCGTCAACCACTCCCAATAAGCCTCGGTCGAAGTCGATAACCATCCTATATCGAGACTCTCTAATTGGCTCTTCAAAAAAATCTGGATCCAGGTCCATCTCGAGCCGCAACTCCTCTGCCTTTAAGCGCAATACTGAAAAAGACGTTTTGTCCTCGAAACGAAGCTGGACTTCCACTCCGTTACGCTCCCCGTCCATCGGCTGATCGAACACCCGCTCAGTGGGCCAGTTGACGAGTTTCAGGTCTAACAGAGCCTCATTTGCCTCGCGCAGGGATTTGAATTTCCGGGCATACGCAGTTCGCGCACTAACGCGTGTCAATTCAGTCAGTTCGAGCATATCGCGCCACACCTCAAAGGTCTCTTTGATCTGATGTGTCCTTTGGGCGTCCAGCGATTTTTCACCTCGCAGAGTTATGGTGGACTGTTTAAGTCCGGTCTGAATCTGCACTCCCGTCGTCTGAAGCGTCTGTTGATTCGGTTGGCCATCCGCCAAGGCTAGCCCCGGCCATATTTTCGCGAGCCTAGATGAGATTTGCCCCGCACGATCCCAAAGAATGAAAGCCTCTGAATACTGGATTTGAATGATTGTTGTATGTAATTTGAAAGAATCCAAGATCATAGGGGCATCTCCGCACACCTCCGATGTAAGCGCCAAAAGGCCGAGCAGCGCCATTCTACGCTTGGTCAGATTCACCATGAACGAGTGGTCGATTAACCCCCTGGAACCGTCAGATCGAGAGCGGCTGGTCACGACCGGCAAGTTGCGCGCGCAGACGAATGACAAGCATGGCGGATGACTTGCCGTTGCACACGAAGGCACTGATGACGGCTGCATTTCAAGAGCCGCGATCGCAGCGATAGCGAGTCGATAACCACAGGCTGTCACCCGGCACCCAGCCCCACGTAAGGATTAGGTTAATGAAGCGCTAAAGACGGTTGGCGCAAAGGCAGGATGAACCGGTGCGGCCTGCTGTAGCAACGTGTCGTATCGCGCCACGTCCTGATAGAGCCGTTGAGCAAGGACAAGCAGCGGCATCGGCTCCGACGTGCTGACCGTCTGTATGCTCGCGAGCGACGCGCCACGCATGGTTACGTCCTGCACCACGGCAACCTCAAGCGCACGCAGCGCGGTAAAAGTCGCGTCGTTGCCCGCATCGCCTGCGGTCGTGATCTCCATATCAAGCGCATCGCATACCGTTGAACGCAAGGATTCGGCGTCCTCAAGCGAGGCGAGCGCATAACCGGTCGTGCTCTCCGCAAGCGCGATAACGGCGCTGCGACGGTACAGCAATGTCGTGAGCCGGTTTGCAACGGTGAGCGCCGCCGTCGCCCGCTTCTGCGGGTTGATGGACGACTGTAACGCGACAAGCGATTGCACGGCCTGATGCGGATCGGGATTCGCGTTCTGCACGGCTCCCACCAGCGTCCGTGTAGCGTCAGACATGCCGTGCCAGTCCGAGACGGCCGCAGCGCTCCTCAGCGCTTTCCCCGCGACGCCTACGGCGGTCCGCGCCTGCGCGCCCGCGCCGATCAGGTCCTGTATCGTCGTTGCTGGTTGCCGCACGGCGGCGGTGAACTGTCCCACGAACCGGCCATACCGGCCTTTGAGCGTCGCGACCATCGCAACGAGGCTCGTTGCGCGCTGCGTGATCGCCTGCGCCTCGACGACGAAGTTCTGCGCGGTGCGTCCGATCTCGCCGACCACGGCCGGTGACGACAGCACGGCGGAAACCGTGCTGAAGAAGTCCTGCGCCACTGCCGCGAATGCGGCGACGGCTGACAGGCCGGTCTGTGCCTGCGTCGCAATCGCCAGCGTCGGAAACTGCTGCGCGCCCGACTCGATGAACGAAAATCGCAGTTCAAAGTACCGGCCGCGCTCTGAACGTTCCTCGCACTCGAATTCAATCAGCGCGACATTCAGCCGCCCAAGCGACGGATGCACCAGTTCGCCATCGGCGCTGTCACTGTCTGCAGGCTGCTCGCATGCGCGGATCATCGCCGCGCGCTGCGCGATCACGTCGCCGCCGCCAGGGCTACCCAGATAGGCGGCATCCTGAAGCAGAAAACCGCTCAGGCTGATGCGCCGTCCTGCGCGTCCGAGGTCCTCGACCCATACTTCGTCGCGGTACGGATATTCGTGCGTGACGTTGCGACGGCCAACCTTCAGCGTCGAACCTGTCACACCGAACGGCACGCCCCGCCATGAGGCGGCCTGCAACGCGCTGAAGAACGGATACTCGGCCACAGCCATCTACCTAGCCGAGCGCTTCCATCGGTCGGGCGATCTTCAGACCCGCAGGCGTGCGCGTCTTCACAGTCACGCTGCCGTCGCGCGCGACGTGGACGTGGTTGTCAACGTGGACGACCGGTGCGGGCGCGCTCTGCATGCCCGCCGCCGCGCCGGGGGCACTGAGCGAAGCCACGTCCATGCCCGGATCGAGCGACGGCATGTGCGCGAGGACGCCCGGCGCGTAGTTGCGCGTTTCGGCCGGGGCGTTGGCGAGTCCCTTGCGGTCCAGATTGCCTTCGCCCCAGTTATAGGCTGATAGCGCGTAGGTCAGATTGCCCTTGTAGCGCGCGAGCAGGCCGGACATCTTGCGCGCCGCGGCGTCGGCGGCCTGCGCTGGATTGAACGCGTCGATCCCGTATTCGCGCGCCGTCGCGGGCATGAACTGGAACAGTCCGCGCGCGCCGGCAGGACTCACCGCCACCGGGTTACCGCGCGATTCCTTCTGCGCGATGGCCGAAAGCAGTCCGACAGGCAGACCATAGCGCGCTTCGGTTCCGGCGAAATTGAGTTTCTGTGCCCACTGCGCGACAGCAGGATTGAGTGGCGCCCCCATTTCGCCGGTTGCGCCCGCTGCGCCGGGTGCGGTCTCCGCACGCTGGACGTTTGCCGAACCGGGCCACACGCCACCCGTTGCCGCTTCGGCCGCCCGGATGCGCTTCAGTTGTTCATCCTCGCCTGTGTTGAGGTGTTCGCTATGCAGACCCAGATACGCGCCAACGGTCGCAGGATTGACGAAGCGCAGCAGCCGGCCCGCCAGGCGTGCGAGCAGGCCGCCGCCCGCTGCTGCCCCCGCACCCGTCATCGCCTCGGCTGCCATGCCTGCCGCTGCACCGATGCCGGTCAATGCGCGCGCGAGCATGAAGCCCCTGACCGCGAGCATTGCAATGCTGCCGAAAGCCGAAGCAATCGACGCAATGAATCCGCCCGTCATGTACAGGGCCAGCGCTGCGGCGGCGACCTTCCAGCCGCCAATGGCCTCCACCGCGTCACCGACCCACGAAGCGAAGCCGATCAGGCCGGTCACAGCCTCCGTGACGCCCTGCGCAAACCTGTTCCAATCGACCGAGGCGAGCCAGCGTGCAAGCCGTTGCGCAAGTTCCGCGATACGCTGCGCAACCAGTTCGCGGTTCTTCGCAATCCATTCTGTAAAGCGGTCGATCATTGGGCCAAGTACCGGCGCGAGACTGTCTGCAATCGATGCTTTGAGCCCATCGGCTGCCGTACGCATCCGGTCGAGCGACAGGGCGAACGCCTGCGCACGCGCGGCCATCTGCGGGGTAAAGTCACCGCGTAGCCGCCGCGCTTCGGCCTCATACGCCTGCATGCCCCGGCGACCGCGAACGAGGACCGGCAGAAGCTGCTCGACGCCGAGCGAGCGCGCCAGATTGCGTGCCGCAGCCGGGTCCGCGTGCTGGATTCTCTGGATACGATCCGCGAGCTCATGGAGCGCGGCCTGCGTATCGGTTGCGCCGGTCTTCGTTGTGCGCAACGCAATGCCGAGCGCCTGGATCGTCGCGAACGCGGCCTGATTGCGTCCCCAGCGTGCATCCTGCAACGTGTCTGCGAAGCCACGAAAGCCCGAGGTCATCGTATCGGCAGACACGCCCATCAGCGTCGCCGCGCTGCGCATCTGCGTGAGTTCGCCCGCCGTGATGCCGAGCAGTCGCGCGGTGCGTTCCGTTTCCGCGCCCATGCGCTCCCACTGCACAACGAGGTCAGCCAGACCCGCGAGCGTACCGCCACCGACCAGCGCGAGCAGCGGCGCACCGATGCGCGTCACACTCGCCGCCGCCTTGCCTGCCTTCTGCGCGACAGCTTCCAGCCGCTTGCCAACTTCAGTCAGCCCCGACGCCTTCGAGAACCGTTGCACGCTGCGCGCGAGGTTCTGGTATGGGCGCGTCATGCGCGACACTGAATCGTTGATCCGGTTGATTGTCCTCGTCGCCCTGTCAACGGTCGAGATGGTGAACTGGATTGCCTGCGCTGCCATTGCCTTACCCCTGGCGGCGTTTCTCTGCGGCCTGCTGCGCAACGTGCTGGATGCGTCGCGCCTGCGCGAGCCATTGCGCGAGTTCAGCCCACGTCAGCGCGCCCGCGTCGCGCGGCCCCCATCCATAGAAGTGCGTCACATCGGCCACGATATCGCGCACGTTCGCGGGCACTACTCGAAAAAACCGGAGAGGTACTTGTTGCACGCGTTGAAGTCGCGCGCACCCATGCGGCCCACGGTCGCAACGTCGATCTTTGCCATCGTTGCGATCAGGTTCTTCATCGCGCGCACGTTGCCGAACTTCGCTGCGTCGTCGTTGACCTTCGCGATTTCATCGACCGTAGGTTCGCGCAGCGTGATCTCAGTCAGTCCGTCGATGGGGCTCAGTAGCGTAATGACTTCGTACATGGCGCGCCCCTTACTGTTCGCTTATTGCTCCGTGACGCTGCCCGAGAAGCCCTCGAAGCGGATTTCGAACGTCGCTTCCGGGGTTCTGACTTCCTGCGCCTCGGTGCTCCACATATTGCGGCCGACGACCGTCTTGCCGTTCGCCAGTTCGAGCGTGACCGTGACGTTGGTCATGGCGTTGAAGTCCTTGACCGTCAGCGTACCTGCGTCGCGCAGCGTCGCGGAAATGAACGGCGCGCGCGGCTTCTCTGCGTAGCCGTGAACGCGGTCCTGTCCGACCATTGACTCGCGTTCGTAGTCGGCGGGCGAATACGCCAGTTCGCCGGACAGCATGTAGTTCTGGCCGTCCATCGATATCCATGCGACACCGGCCAGGCGATTTGTGTCATCTGACATGGCGGGCTCCAGAAATGAAAAAGCCGCCGGGGCGGTTCGCCGGGGCGGCCTGGTGCGGTTCAGTGCTGCGGTTCGGAATGACTAGCTGAGCCTGAATTGCGCGAGCAGGGCAAAAATCCGGAGCTGGTCGATCAGCGTTCCGGGCCACAGACAGTCAACGCGATTCGGGTTATGCGCGTTCTGCTCGACAATGAGTTGCCGCGCGAACAGTGCGCTGTTCTGCACGTAGCCATCGAATTCGAGTTCCTGATACCGGGCGATCACGTCTGCGCGTATCAGCAGCGGTGTGACGATGGCGCTACCGGATGCGAAGCGCGTGCCGTCCGCGGCGAGCTTCATGCGTGAATACTTCGATGTGACCATCGAGCGCAGCGCACGCAGCACGTACATCAGCAGAAACATCGTTTCGACTTCGAGGTAACTGTCATCGGGATCGCCCCACGGATTCTTCTGGTAGGTCGTCGTGATGTTCTCGGCATAGCAGGTGCCGTCATCGCCAACATTGAACGTGCTGATACCGTCATAGAGCAGCGTGTTGCGCTCGGTGAGCAGGAAGCGCGAGGCAACCGGCGGCGCGAGCATGCCGCGAATCGGTAGCGTCTGGACCGGACGCCCCGGATCATTGCGCAGCGCGGGCGCGACCGAGCCGGCAAGCTGCGCGGCGACGATCCATGCGGGTGTGGGCGAATCATGGAACCCAAGCACCGATTCATGCTGATTGTTGCGGCCCGCGCCGAATGTCGTACACGCCGCGAGCGTCCCCCGGTACGCGGCGAAGGCATGGCCGTAAATCTGCTGGGCCCACGACCAGCGCCCGGTCTGATCGTTCAGGAACGTATGCAGTGCATCGAGGCTGACGCTATCGGTATGGGGGCAGACGATGAAGTCGAATGGCATGTCGCCACAGTTATCGAGCGCGGCCTGTAGCGTGTCGGTCGGATTGATCGCGCCGCCCGCCATCGGCGTGATGGCTATGTCCAGATTGAGCGGCGTCGATTCGCCTGCGCGTGAGCCGCCGTAATTCAGGCGCACGTCAATTTCATTGCCCACCATGCCCGCATTGATGGCGGTCAGCGTGACTACGTTGTCATGAGCCGATGCGCTCACCAGCCCGAACGCATCTGCAGCAACGAGTGTGGCGAGCGCTTCCGCGATGTCGGCCGCGCTCTGCGTGGCCTGCACCGGCAACTGGTAGCGCCGACCGGCGATATAAAGCGAGATGACGCCCGAGACGCCGGCGTCGGCTTCGATGTTGAGCGTGACCGTTCCACTTGCGGCCACCGCGCCGGTTGCGTCCTTGAGCGCCAGATACCAGACTTCGCCGAAGGAGTCGGCCGCGCGATAGGCAGCGGTCATCGCGGCGAGCATCGAATTGCTGCCCCACCGTGCGCGCGCGTCACCCACGCCCGCGCTGATAACGGGCGTGCCCGGCTCGCCGGTTCCCGCGTCGGTCATCTGCCCGATAATCAGCGTGCGCTGGTTGAGCTGGGCGCTGTTCGCCTGTGACGCGTCGAGCTCCGCGTAGAACAGCGGGACGCGGATGTTCTCAGGCAGGTTGGTAAAGGGAATCATGGGAGCAACCTCCCGGGAAGGTGGGCGCGAACCGGAGACGGAAACGGACGCAGAACGGCCCGGGCGGGCCGTGGTGGGGCTCGCGCGATCGTCTTGAGGGATTGCGCGGGAAGCGCGCGCAGCGGCAGGCAGCGGCGCAGAAGGCGCGTGTTACGTCGGGTCGGTGGCTTTGGGTTCGCGCGTGCGGTGTGATGCGCGCCGCGTCGCGTCGGGCTCGTCTGGCGTGTCCGGGATGGTGGGCGGCTCATCCGCGACCGGCACCACGTCACCATCGCGGAAACGGCGACGCCAGTACACCGAATCGGGTACGACGCGCCCCGCGTCGGGCAGGAAGTCGCGCAGGTCGGGATCGCGCACCCGCATGCCGGTTGCTGGCCTGATGTGCATGTCAGTTCCCCTTTAACGGAACGTCAAGCCGGCCCTCGTCGCGTCCATCAGGGCCGTGCGTACGCGGCGCGGGGACGACCGCCTGCGGGAACGGCGGCGCGGGATACGTGCCGGTCGGGTCGGCGCGATTGGTGAGGTCCGCGTGCAGGCCCACGCTTTCGAGCGGTGCGGGCGCAGGCGGATCGAGCGGCCAGGGCGCCGGCTGCGGCTGCTCAACCGTGGGGTCGTACATTTCGGGAAACTCGCAGCGGAAGGACGCCGCGATACCGGCGAGGTGACGCGCACCTTCCGCGCGGATATCCAGCACGCTTTCGACCGTCGCGAACTGCTGCAGCATGCGTACAAGCGACCAGTCGAGCAGTAGCGCGTTTTCGACGGCGTACCAGAGCGATTCAATGGCGTCCTGTGCGGCTTCGCCCGTCGCCGCCTCGACCATCGCCTTGACTTCGAGGCTGCATGTCGTGGTGAACTGCGGCATGCCGCGATTGAATGAGGATTTCGATTCGTGCGCGGTACGCACGATGACCGCAGGCAGCACGTCAGACGGCGCGGCCCAGTCGCCCGGCGAGCGGATCAGGACCGGCCGGCCGGCGACCCGAAGCGCTGCGCGCTGCAGTGCGCCAAGCGCGGCGAGACGCACCTGACGACGCCCAAGCATCGGCAACGCAATGCGGACGCGGGGCATACACGTAACTCAGGGAGCGAGGTTCAGCAGCAGGAAACACCACCCATGTCCATCCGTACGGACTTCGCGGACGACATAGGTCGTGTCACTGAGTGGCGCACCGGGCGCGGCCGGAATGAACAGCGTGTCGCCCTGGTGCGCAGTAACGGGAAGTGTTGCCACGCGAAAGCCGTAGCATGGGCGTGTCGTGGTCACCGGTACGCCGTCGACCACATCCACGTTCGTAAAGGCTTCGTCAAACACGCCGTTAAGCGCATGCGCGTTACCGCTTCCCGCGTAGAGCGTCGCGGGCTGGCCGAAGATGCCTTCGACGGGCGCAAGCACCACGCTATCCCAATCGATCATGACCGCGCCCGCTCAGGCATGCGCCGCCGTACTGGCTGCGTCTGCCGGTTGTTCAGTCGTCGCGGACGGGTCTTCCAGTGGGGTGCGGGCAGTGCCGGCCGTTGTCGCTTCGAGCATGCGACCGGACAGCAGCACTTCGGGCCGCGTGCAGACATAGAGCGGGTACGCATACGCTTCCATCTTCCACCACATGCGCCGCAGCACATCGAAGATCGGCAGCACATATACGGGCCGTCCCGGCGTGTTGACCCAATCGACGGTTTCGCCCGGTGCCATCGCTTCGCGGAATACACCGGGCGCGCCGACCGGGAAGAACTTCACCACGTCATCAGGAACCTTGATGGTCACGTTGTCGTCCGAGCCGCGATAGTTGAACCATGTAATGCCGGAGAACACGAACGCATCGAACGCGGCACCCTGCGAGTTGTCGCGCAGTGCGCGCGCATCGGACCAGTTCACGAACGTACGGATCACGTCCGGGTGATTGACGAACGCGTCATAGAAAGCATCGCCGCACATCGCGTAGACGCGCGTGGTCGGCGTGAATGCGCCCTGCGACTTGCGCGCCATCGTACGGATGATCGCGTTGCAGATCGGCCGCAAGGGTGTGTTCGCCTTGCCTGCCTCGGTCGCGCCCAGATCGAACGGCGTTTCGGCGGCCTGCGGAATCTGGAATTCATCGAACCAGTTGTAGAGCACGCTGCCGTCCTTCGGATCGAGCACCAGACCCTGCAGCGCGGCGAGCCTCAGGAATTCCTTCGTGTACTCGACGCTCGCCAGCAGACCGGTTGGCCCTGACAGTCGCCGCGCAACTTCGGCCTCGACCTGCATCAGTACGGATTCCGTACCGAACTCGCGGATGCCCTGTACTTCCTCGGCGTACACCGTGTCCGAGTGCATCAGGCGCGGCACGTCGAAATAGCGCATCTTGCGACGTTCGGTCGTGCGCTGCGTGCCTTCCTCGCCGCGCTGGGAGAACGGGATCAGGATCAGCTTGCCGGTGCGTTCCTCGACTGCCAGCGCTTTCGTGCGGATCGGGTTGGGATCGAATACGCCCAGCTCGCCGAGGCCGACAGGCTGGTACGGGTTGCGCTGAACGGCGTCGGAGAGCGCAATCGCCGTGAACGGGTCCTGATGGAATACATCGAGAATTTCGCCAGCCATGATGACGGCTCCCCAAAAGAAAAGACCGCCCCGGACCAGAGTCCGTGCGGCCTTGCGAGGAAGGAAAGGGGTACTAGCGCAACAGGATGCCTGCGGCGCGCAACTGGTCGCCCGCGATCTGCATCTGGTACGGCGTCGCGTCCGACGGCCAGACGAGCTCCGATGCGTTCACTTCTGCGTCGCGCACGATCGCGACGGCCGCGCGATCCATCCGCGTCGTATCGCGCGAGCCGAACAGCAGACCCGCCACGACTTCGGAGCCATCAGTCGCGGCGGGATTCCAGGGCATCCAGATACCGGGCGTGCCGATATCGGATGGATCGGCAGCAGTGAACGTGATCGCGAAGGTATCGCCCGCAGCGAAGCGCTTTGCGCCCTGTTCGATGACGAAGCTCAGGCCGCCGACGACGACCGGCGCCCCGGTCTGCTGCGCAGTCGCGCCCAGTTCATCGGGTCCGCTCACGTCGAACGTGTTGCGGCTCGTGAAGGTGCAGACGTAGCGGCCATACGGCGACGAGCTGGCACGCGGCGGATCGGTGATCCGCAAGACACCGTCGCCGGTGTTCTCGCGCTCCGGCGTGCCTGCGACGACCGACGCGGCCCCCGCATCGCCCCTTGCGTCACTGCCTGGCGGCGGTGGCGGAGGCAAGGCAAGGCGGCTGAGAATGGTCCCGGCCATGACATACACACCACCCGTCAGGACGATGCCGTCGCGCGAGCGATGGCCGTTCGCTTCGGAGACGAGAAAGCCGCCGTCATGCCAGTTCTCAAAGAGCGGCGGGACAGTAGGAGCGCCCATGATCGTGACCCCTTGTAATGGAATGGATGAAAACGCGGCACGCGCACTAGCGTTTGCGCGCATTCACCTTCGCGAATGCGTGGTCCCATGCCGACGCGATGGCCTGGCGTGAGTTCATGCCTGGTGTACCTCCCGGGCCGACGCGCGGATTGCGCTCGACGCGTCCGCTATTGGCGGGCGGCGCGGCGGGTGTGCTTTCGAGTACTGCGAGCGCGGCACCGCGTGCGAGGCGCGTTCTGAACGCGAGATTGGCGGCCAGTACCGGATTACGCGCGGCGGCGTGACTTGAAAAGATGGCAGCGCAGCGCGCCTGCTCGCGGCGGCGCGCGCGCGCCTCGACGGAACTGCCATGCATTTCCGAGTCGTCATCATCCTGCGCGCGACCACGTCTGGCCTTGCCGCGCCGGCTGTCCCGTTCGTCGGCGTTGTTGGCATCGTCCCCGCTGTCCTCGCGGCTGTCGCCGTCCCCGAGCTGGACGTCATCGCCGTCGCCTTCGTCGTTGTCCTCTTCCTCGTCTTCTTCGTTGTGGTCGTCCTGTGCATCGTCACCGTTGCGCGGCTCGTCGTCCTGTGCGCGCGGTGTGCGCGCATCGTTGCGTGCGCCATCCTCGCGGTCGCGCTCGGCGGGCCGGTCGCGTTCGTCATCATCGACAAGCGGTGAGTCTTCATCGGCGCGTGTACGCGTTCCCACGCGCGCAAGATGCGCGAACGGCAGCGCGCGGGTCATCGCTGAAAGAGAGAATCCCATTTTGAAGACCTCCTGCATGATCCTGGTGGTTACTGCGGTACGGATGACAGCGCGAGCGAATCGAGTAGCGCGAGAAACGCGGCATCGGGTGACATCACAGCATCGGCAAAGCCGTTATCGACGCTCGCCGCACCGAGGAAGGTTGCGGCCTGCGTGCCGCGAACCTGCGCGACAGTTAGTCCGCGATTGCGTGCGACCGTCGCCACGAACAGTTCACCCACGCTGTCCACGTCCGCCTTGATGCGCGTATAGGCTTCGTCGGAAAGTGGTCGGTATTCGCTGCCGTCGGCCTTGCGCTCGCCGTAGGTAATCAGCGTGACTGTCAGGCCCGCATCACTGAGCGCTTTCGAAAAATCAACGTGCGCGACGATCACGCCGACGCTACCGGTCCCGCCTGTGCGCGGCACGATCACGCGGTCACACGCCGACGCGAGCGCATACGCCGCGGAATACGCGCACTCGGTAAGGATCGCGTACAGCGGCTTGATGCCGCGCGAAGCGAAAATGGCGTCGGTCAGGTCGAAGCACCCGGCGACTTCGCCGCCGGGGCTGTCCACGTCGAGCACCACGGCGCGCACCGCGTCATCGCCGAGCGCCGTCGCAAGGTTCGCGCGGATGCCGTCATAGCCGGTCATGCCCGAGTACGGATGCAGCGTGCCAAGCTTCTGCACCAGCGTGCCCTGAACGGGAATGACCGCGATACCGTCGATGACTTCAAAGGTGCGGTCGCCCGCAGGCTCGCCCGCTTCGTAATCGCCGTCGAACGTGAGCGCTTTGCCGTTGGTACGAAAGAGCCGCGCGAGACCGAAACGATCCGCGAGCGCGGCCATGATGACTTCAATCTTGCCGGGCGCAATGGCGAGCGGCACATTGAAAAGGCGCGTCGCCAGATGCGGGTAGTCCGGGGTCATGCCAGCTTCGAGATGTGGCTTTCACGTCGCACACAAATACGAGACACGTCTGATGGAATCAACCTGCTCCGCACGCCATACTGGTACATGGAAATTTATAAGCTCGTGCTTCGCATTAGTTCATTTTGCGTTGCCTGATGACATCAGGCGCTCGGTAAGCTGCCGTAGTTATATTTCCAACCTTTCAACTTTGGACTTTCTGGGATGAACGAGACATCGACAGACATGCGCACGATGACCAGCAATATCACCTATAAGCCACGCGATCCGAGAAAGGCCGCACAAGTCTCAATACTACTTCTCTGGATTTACGTGGGCTCTGAATTGTTCTACGGATTTTCCAGCATGAGTGAACTCGTTGCGCTCCAGCAGCTATCTGGGGACACGCCATTCTCCATGTTCGACGAAGTCCCCGGCTTGACCGGCGGGGAAAACATGAGGAACGCGCTATCTGGCATCGCAAATTTTCTTGCATTTATGGTGACGTCCTTTTTCTTTCTGAAATGGGTGTACCTGACTAATGCAAACGCAAAGTATCTGGTAGCGACGAAACCTATGAGACCCGGATGGGCGGTCGGCTGGTACTTCATTCCGTTTGCGACTCTGTGGAAACCCTTCCGGGGAATGCGCGAAACCTGGCAAATATCTGCAAATCCTGATAATTGGCGCAGTGTGTCCGTTCCCGCCAAACTTCGTTGGTGGTGGGGCCTCTGGATTGCAACTTGCATATTTGGTAACGGCGCTCTCCGTGCGTCGATAAAGGCCGAGAATGTAAGTCAATATCGAGGTTCCGAATCACTGACAGTTATGTCATCTTTGCTCGGAATCGCAGCCGCGCTGGTCCTGATTCGGATAATTCGTCAGTTGACCGAGCGCCAGACCGCTGCGTTGGGGCCAGGCATGGCTGGAAGCGAACGGAGTTCGCGGAAGAGCGAGCCTTCATTCAAAACGGATACTTTTATCGACTGAACATCACCGCGCTACCTCGACATTTTCTAACTCGGCGCAAGTCCCTTCACTCTGCGCTTCAACACCGGCACACGATCATCAGATGCCACCACGTATTGGTACTCCACTTCAATGAAGATCATCGCCATCGGCTTAGTTTGCTTGATCGCCCCCTTGAGTGCACTCGCAACCTCCGATCAGCTCCCGGAAGGAAAGGCAGTAGTCGAAGAAATTCCGGTGAGTCCGCCAAAGATCGGATTGACAATCACCGTACCCAAAGGTTGGACCTATGACGTGAGTGACACGCCTGCCGGTATGGCACTCTTGCTCAAGCCGAGCATCAGGAATAAGGTCAAAGTTCGCCAGTGCCGTATCGATCGGCACATTTTGAAGCCTGGATATTTTTCGAGCGGTCAGCCGCAAATCAATGATTGGCTCGACCGCAATCCGATGACGAGGGAAATATTCAGTTCCCGAGTAAATGCGGGAGCCGAAGTGCGCACGACCATTATTGACGTTGGCAGAGCAGAACTGGATTCTGCAACGGCTTACTGGGCGGAAACTCAAGCAAAGGAAGCAGCATGGATGGGCATGCTGACCATGCGCCTTCGTACAAAGACGTATGTAACTGTCACACCAGGTAATGAATGGGTAATTCAATGTCTGGTGGGTTCGTACATCGGTGCTCATGCAGTTGATGCGCTTTACAGCGATGCGCTGCCCACTTTTGACGCAGTCATTTCGTCAATACGATTTAGTCGCGAAAACTGATTACAGATTGGCTAGGCAAGGTATCACTTCGGTTTGAAAGTTTCCTCGTCGTGTCTGGCTTCACGCGCCGCGACGTTGTGCGCCCAGTCGGGCAATTCAAGGCTCAGTTTTTCATCATCCGGAGCACGGTGGACAAACGCGTCGCCAGAGGTGGCCAGTTCACGACCATCGTGCGCGCCCCGGCTTTTCGGAGTTGTCCGAGGTCTGCGTCCGGCATATACGCCTAGCATTGAAGCGTCGCCGCTCAGGACGTCCCCCCGCTCTTGAGCGGCGATAGGGTTGGCATGCAGTACAAAGCCCTTTTCACGGCGCGTCCTTGTGGCGCGCTATTTTTTGCGTCCCTTCATTCGGCCGTCGCGGCACCGTTGGGCGTGTCGCCACCCGGAAACCTGCAATTCAACAAATCTGGCTTCTCTTTCCACCGACCTCGATATCCGGGGGCATATATCTTTCGGACTGAACCTATTCAAATTTGAGACAGGGAGACCTATCCTGTATTCGAATTTATACGGAGAAAGTCATGAGCCCCATTACCCTGATTGAAGCTACACACCTCTACAGCCGCGCAGGCGTTGCACGCCATAGCCATTTCCGCCTGAATCCCCTGCGCCTGATTGCGCTCGTACGCAAGCTGTTCGCCGCGCGTCGCCAGTCCTGAACACGGCGCGCGGCTATCAACGCGGCCGGATACTATTGCGGTACAGGGGCTGCCTCGGGTTTCGCCGCTTCTGCCGCAGCGATACTGCCAGCCCAGGCAGGCAAATCAAGCCCAAGTTCCTTCATCAGCCGGATTTCATTCGCGCGCTGATGCAGTACTTCCTCGTAGTCGAGTCCCTGTTCTGCGCATTCGCGCTTGAGCGTCGAGAGCGCCGCGTCCATGCCCATCACCGCACCAGCCTTTTCCTTGGTCGGATCGATCCAGCCACGCGCCACCCCCATCCATGAACAGCGCGCGTACGCGGCGCGCGCCTCGATATACGGCGGCGCACCGGCCGGCAGCGGCAGTTCGCCCCGGTCCATTGCTTCCCACAGCCACGCGCCGTAGAACGGTGACGCGAAGTTCAGGCAGAACTCGTCGCGCCGCCGCGTGAGGGTCTTCCAGGCTTCGAGCAGCGCCGCACGCGCGCTGCTGTAATTCGTCTTGCTCCAGTCCTGCGAAAGCTGCTCGGCGCTGAGCCCCAGCACCGCTGCAATCACGCGCTGCATTTCGTGCGCGAAGGTCTCGAAGTTGCCATGCGGGTGCGCGGCCGAGACGCTTTCGAGTGATTCGCCAGGTGCGAGCGTGGGAATACGCGCGCCGTTGAGCATCGCGGGACGCTCGTCGGCCCACCGCGCACGCAATGCCTGATACAGCGGCAGTTCCTCGCCTTCGCCCGCGCCAAGCGCGTCCTGCACCAGCGCCGGATCATAGGGCGACGTAACGTAGGTGCCGAATGTCGCGGCGATGGTCGCGGCCTGTAGCTCGACGCCGTAATACCGCGCGAGCATGCGCGCGTGCAGCAGGACCGGCGTGAACACCCCGAGGCCCCGATGCTGGCCCGCCCGGTCGCGGTCATAGTCGTGCAGCACGCGCAGCCAGCCGTCCTCGTCGCAGCGCTCGATACGCTCCCAGGTGTTCGCCTCGACGGCGAGATACCAGTCGTTCTGGTGCGCCTCGCGGATGTGATACGCGAGCGGTACGCCGTAGTCGTCAATCTCGACGCCGCCGCGCAGGTAGCGCGAATCGATGGCCTGATACGGATTGCTCAGGCGGTCGGGATCGAGCAGCAGCAACGCGGTCGCGTAGTCCGCGCCGCCATAGCCGACGCGTTCGGGTAGCCAGTAGATGAGACCCAGCCCCTCGCCATCGACCAGCTTGTGACGCATTGCGAGCCGGAACTGCTGACCGAGCGTAAGCTGTCGCGCCACGTCGTTGTAGTGCGCGGGGTTCTCAGCATAGCCGCGCCAGAGTGCTTCCGCCGTACGTCTGAATTCATCGGCCCAGGTCGCGTCAAAGGCGCTGATACCGGTACGCAATGCCAGCGCGCGGTAATCGGGATTCGCCGATAAAAGCAGGTTCGTGCCGATGGTGTTATCGAGAATGCGGGTAACACCGCCATTGATCCAGCCGTCATTGCGAAAGAGGTCGCGCGAGCGCGCAACCATCCAGTCCCGGAAGAGATTGATCTCCGAATCGGGCGACCGTATCCACGGCAACCAGTTGCCCATCTCCTGGGCGAACCAGTCCGCAGCGTCGTACGGAAACTGGTAGCCAGGAAGCCCGAGCCCCGGCATGACCATCGCGCGCCCCGGTTCCCCCGTTAGCGCGTTCGTCGCGCCGCCACGTACAGCAACGGGTGCCGGAATCGGCTGGCCGCTTTCGTCAACGATGACGCCCATTGCTGGCTCAGAAATACGGCGTGACCGGACGGCGGCGGTTGCGACAGAGTCCGCGCAGCGCATCAATCTGCGTCTGCACGCCGATGATGGCCTGCACCAGATCGGCGATATTGGCCTGCGTGTATGCGATCGAACGGCTACCGTCTGCCTGCGTGTACGACGCGGACTGCGCCCGGGTGCCCGATATCAGCGCGAGATACGCCCGCTGCATACCTGCAAGCTGCGATTCGAGCGCGCCGAGCGTCATCCCGTCCAGGATGCTCAGGCGGCGACAGGGCATGGCAGCTTAGACGTGCGATTCAGGCAAGACGCTGAACGAGCGAGGTTCGCATGCGGGCAGTGGCCGGGTACGGACGGTGCGGCGTCAGTGGCACGTCAGGCGGCGGCGTCCACGCCTGTACCGCGTCGGCGCGCCGGTTCAGTTGCAGGCCGAAGAACAGCAGGCCGCACAGCGCGCCGTACGCATACACGCGACAGTCGAGCGCTTCATTGGCGCGGCCCGGTGGCAGTTCCCACACCCGATAACGTCTACCGCCCGACTCCTTGATCACGATGCGCTCGGCGGTCAGTTGCGCGTAATAGCCAATGTCACGGTCGGCAGGGAAATGCATGTAACCTGGTCCCGGTGTATCGAGCAGCAGCCGCTGCCGGATCGTGTCTTTCGCCGCGTTCACGCCGAGCAGGATCGGGCGATAGGTCTTCTTCGTGCGCGACGTGGGGCGCTTTGACGGCCACACCGGATTGCGCTCGCCGCCGCGTGCCGATTCGCCCTTGACCGCCCAGATACGGCGGCCGATTCGCGCCGCGCAGAACTGGTAGACCGCCTGCGTGTGATGCCCGCCCGAATCGATGCACGCCGCCATGATCTCGAAGGGACGACCGTCGGCGCGATGCCACAGGCGTCTGAGATACGTGTCGATGCGCGCCTGCGTGCGCGCGTCCGAAAACTCGCCCTCGATGATTTCGTAGTCGATTGACCAGCTTTCCTCGTTGCGGCCCCAGCCCACGACTTCAAGCTCAACGCGGTAATCCTGCACGTCCGCGCCCACGACCAGCACGGCGACACCATCGGGCACTTCAGCCGCCCATATCTCACCGCGAGCGACGACCGCTTCTGCGGAGAGCGAGCGACCAGTGCGCGGACGGTACGGGAGTCCCATCTGTGTATTCCACCAGGCCTGCAGCCGTTCCTCGTCGCCCTGCGCGTCGATCCAGCGCGCCGCAATATCGGCGGGCCGGTCGCGCGTCCACGGGCTCAGGAGCTTGGACGCCTGGAATCCGGCATGCGAGTTATCGACGCTCCACGCGCCGCAGGTCGGACACTTCGCGCGGTAGACGGCATGACGTTCCGATGCCCACCAGTCCCACACCACGCCAACCGGGTCGGTGCCGTTGCCTGCTTCATCACTGCTTCGCCAGGCGCGGTCGTACGCGTCGAGCGGTACGTGCCGTGCGCCGCAGCACTCGAACACCCGCGTCTGATGCCACCGTATGGACTGCAAGGCGGTAAGCCGTTCTGACTCGGACCAGCCCGCGCTGCACGACTCGCAGTACACGCGCGCGGTCTTCGTGCGATGGCCAGTTACGTTGCCTTTGTCGTCCTTGCGCTTCTCCCACTCAACATGGCGGAAAAATTCCAGGAACTGACGGTGCCCGCAATGCGGGCAGGCCACGCTCGCGCGACGCTGGTCCGACTCGCCGTAACTGGCTTCGATGCGGCTTTCCTCGGTGACGGTTGGTGAACAGGTCCGCACTGACAGCCAGTTCGCAAACGTGGCGACCCGTTCCTCGGCGAGCGCGATAGGGTCGCCCTCGCGCGTGACCGGGTACTTGTCGATTTCGTCCGCGAGAACCAGCCGGATCGGGCGCCGCGCGAGGTTATCGGGACTGCCCGCGCCCGCGAGCGCGAGGAAGCCGCCCGGAAACGACTTGAACAGCAGCGTTTCCTCGGCGTTGCGCGTTTTGGTCGTGCCGACCCGTTCACGCAGTACGGGCGTGACCCGTACCAGTGGCGTAATGCGTTCCTTGCTGAACTGTTCGGCCGCGGCTTCCTTCGGTTCGAGCAGCAGCATCGGGCACGGATCGAGATGCGCAAAGTAGCCGAAGACGTTCTCGATCAGCGACGTCTTGAACAGTTGCGTATTCACCATCGCCGTGATGACATGCACGCCCGGCTCGGTCACTGCGAGCATCGGCCCGCGTGCGGCTTCCACGGTCCCGGTCGTCCAGCGGCCCGACAGGCTGCCCGATTCCTTCGCGAGTCGCCGGAACCGGTCAGCCCACTGCGGGACGCTCAGGCGTGGCGGCGGGGTCCAACCGCCGCGGCCGACACGTCGAAGGTCATCGGCCTTGTTCTGCGTCGAAGCGCGGTTCAGGCTCCCCGAGGTCGGCAAGCTGCTGATGGACATGCGCCGCCAGTGTGTTCGTTAGCCGGTCAACGTCGTCCAGACCGAAAACCATTGCGATGAACGGTGCGACCTTCGCGGGCCACGCAAGCCACGCGTCGCGCTGCTCGCGGCATAACTCGAACACGACGCCTCGCGCGACGGCCAGCTCAACGAGCGCGCCGGATTTCTGTTCGTATTCGAGGCGGCGCAGCAGCGCCGTCCAGTTCTCTTTCAGGCGCAGCGCTTCGCCGTAGGCGAGGCCCTTTGCACTTCCGGCTGATTGCAAAGTGTCCTTTGCGTTTTCCTTTGCGCTTTCGTCGGGTCTCTCGCTCGCGCGCCAGCGGGTACCGACGAGCGCCGGGTCCATGAGGCCGTCTGCGCGCTTCGCGAGCCGTCCCTGTTTCAGCGCCTGATGAACAAGCGTGTCCGAAACGTGCTCGCGCCGCGCGAATTCGCGGATTGAAATGCCGTCAGCCACGGTGCAAAGACTTTTTGAAACGTGTAGCTACAGAAAGAACGGGGTCGCGCAATTTCCCTCCAATTTTTCCAGGGGGCAAGGACCCGGGCTTTCACGGAAATGTTGGCTACCCGACACAAGTCAACACAAAGGGCAACAGAAGCCCCTCCGCCGGCTTCCATTCCGGCACCAAACAGGTAAACATCTGAGACTCATAGGTGTCTCATTGCTTCTGGTCCTCTGGTCGCCGTCGGCCCGCTGTTAACAAGAGGCGAACAATGTCACGAGTACATCTGGACAAACAGGGCTTGTTCTGCGGCGTAGGTCGAACCGTGAGCAAGTCGGCTATCTGCATGCTTGCAGTTTTGGTCGAAGCGTGCTCGCTGCAGACGGGCCCCCCACCAATTGTCACTGCCGACTGGACGGTTCCGGCTCCTCCTGCTCCGGCTTCAGCTCCAATGGCGATATTTGCAGCACGCTTTAATAGAGCCGCGCGTGATGCACTTCCCGCTGACGGCAGCGTGCTTCCAACAGACGTTGAATCGAAAAATGCGGAAGCGATGCTCGAAGCTGGCTTCTCGCTAATCTACGCTTCATGTATGGATTACTTCCGTTCGGCCGGGAAAAGGCAGCAATGGATCATCGTCGCGAACGACACTGTTGCGGTCGCCGGCACGCTCGCGACGTCGATACTTGCGCTCACGCACGCCGGCACCGCTGCTGTTTCTGCTACTGCACTTGGCACATCCACTTTCGTCGCCGGTACTGGCGTCTACACTAAGGACTTTTTATTTGCCGCCGAGAACATCGACTCGGTACGTACGCTGACCATGAACGCGCTGGTCACGCATCAAAACAAGGTGCGTAAGGATCGTGGTGTCTTGACAGTCAATGCGGCTCTGGTCGCACTTTTCGACGACCAGGATATCTGCACCATTCCTGAAATCACGAGCCTTGTGAGACAGGCCCTCCAGACCGCAAGGCCCCGAGCTACCGATAACGCCGGAAATTCCATCGGGCAGAATCCGGAACCAGGAGTAAATGGTCAGACGCCACCGATACCGGGCGCTAAACCAACGGTGACTCTGTCAGTGAGCGCAGCTGACAGGAATATCGTCAACCAGATCGTCAAGAGGCTTGGCGCAGGAAGCGGCGACAAGCAGGTAGTAGCGCTCTATTGGCTGTTGCAAAAACAACCCACCCAACAGGAGGTGGACGGCCCGATTTGCGATGCGCTGTGGGGCACTCCCAAACGCCTTGGGATACTAGAC
The DNA here is from genome assembly GCF_014200875.1 of Paraburkholderia sp. HC6.4b. Taxonomy (NCBI): domain Bacteria; kingdom Pseudomonadati; phylum Pseudomonadota; class Betaproteobacteria; order Burkholderiales; family Burkholderiaceae; genus Paraburkholderia; species Paraburkholderia sp. HC6.4b. The sequence goes on along the minus strand of NZ_JACHDC010000019.1, from coordinate 191,266 downwards.
AGGGGCGGAGATAGCGCCAACCGGAAATGTACATTCCACACCGACTGGCCAGACAAAGCCTCGGTGACGCAGGAATTTAAAGCGCTCAGTGCTGCGGCATTCGGCAGCCTAGACGACGCCGTGAACAAGTTGAAGGCAGCGGGAACCACTCCAGAAACGGGTGGCACCACCCCGGGCGCTGCGCCGTCCAAGCATATCAATATCGGGGTTTTTTAATAGATCTGTCTGGTTTGGAGTGATGCGATGAACTTTACCGGAAAGGGAGCACCGTTGACTGCGGCCGGGCTGGAAAGCGCGCGTAGCGACATGCAGGTTGACGTCGAGTGCATCTGGGCTCTGATCCACACCGAGACTGTCTTTCCTCATGCCGGTTTCTGGCAGAATCGATCACCGCAGATGCTATATGAACAACGAGTGTTCCATGAAATAACGCGAGGTCTCTATGACCAGACCGCGTCTGATATTAGCAGCACCACGCCCGGCTACTACGGCGACAACACAGCTGCCGATCAGTATAGACGTTTGAACAGGGCAATTTTCCTCGACGAAGATGCTGCCCTCAAAAGCGCTTCGTGGGGCTTGGGGCAAGTGCTTGGCCGGAACTTCGATGCGGCGGGCTACGGAACCGTAGATGCTATGCTATCCGACATGGTCGCGTCTGAGGATTCTCAGCTTTTGGCAACTGCAAGGTTCATTATCAGTAGCGAAATGGACGGTTCACTTGCCTGCTTAGACTGGACGTCGTTTGCAGCAGCTTACAATGGAGACACAACGGGTAGATATGCCGGTCTGATCAGCGGTGCGTACGCGAAATACAAAAACGGCGGTGTGCCTGACATAGACGTCAGAGCAGCACAGATCTATCTAATGTACTTGGGCATAGACGCGGAAGAGATAGACGGAATTTTGCTTGATCATACCGCTTCAGCGCTTCGAACCTTTCAAAGCACGAGAGGTTTACCTGTCACCGGACAGTTGGATCCCAATACATTCTCCCGGTTGGAAGCAGAAGCAATGGCCTGACCGACGCTCATCTCCGGAAGGTACCGGGAGACGTGCCTTGCAGCGAATGACCGCCTCGGAGAAGTACCACCGTCCCTTGAAGGGCCATCTGTTGTTGTCGCACGTGGGTTCTCATGTTGCGTTCGCGATTGCCCGCGCAAGCTCCCTGCCGAAAACCCGGTCGAAGTTCGCAGATACGAGCGCTTCGGCTCGTTTGCCAAATTCAAGCCGTTTCTTCGTCTCGACCGGCGCGTGGAACGCGACCAGCAAGCGAAGGCTGCCGGTTGTGTTTGCAGCACGGTCTTTGCCGCGTCGGCGCGGTGAGGTGGACTGTGCCGGTGCGGGCCGCTGCCATACACCGTACGCCGTGCGGCGTTTCGTTCTGACGCTTCCCATGAACACGTCAAGCCGCCCCATGTACTTGCGGATCGCGTTGCGCGGCAGGTTGCCGTACTGGTTCGCCGATGCGCCGGCCGGAACGAGATTCGCAGGCTTCGCGCCAAGATACTGCACGCCGCCGAATTCATAGGGTGCAAGGTATCGAGCGGCCTTGTCGCGGATATAGACGCGTGCAACGGGCGTTCCCTTGCGCGCGGGCTGCACGGCCACCGAGTTGACCGTAAAGGGCGTCGGGTTGTCAAATACCTGCGGTAGTGCGTTCCTTTCGGCGTCGGCGGCGAGCTTCGCCAGTTCGGTCACAGTGCGTGCTTCGGCAAAGGGCAATTGCCGATAAGCCAGCGCTGAGAGCTTGCGCGACACGGCCTCAATGTTCGAGCGGATCGACAGTTCAAGCATCGATACACGCAGCGTCAGGACGGAATCCACGCGCGGCCGAACTCCGCTTTTGCGAGGCGCTTACCCACACGTTCAGGCATGCCGGAACGGTCTGCAAGTCTGTCTACTTCCTCCGGTTCCATGCCAAGGCCGCGCTCGATCTCCGGTACCGGTACGCCTGCCTCGATGATCGTGCGGACAATCCCGGCCATCGGCAAAACTGCGTGCGTGCCACGCGCGCGATTGTGACGGATGGTGGACATCATCCGGTGTACCGGATTGGCTTCAATCTCCGCAGCCGGGACGAAGCCGCCGTACCGCTCGCGGATACGAGCATCGTCCGACACCAGCCAGCGATGAAAGCCATCAATCAGCAGATAACCGCTGCCGTCCCTGAGCACAACCAGCGGCTGTGTGAAGCCGTCCTCTAGGATCGAGAGAACCAGCAGTTCAAGTTCGGGCGGCGCAACGCAGTTGGGGTTGTAGTCGTTCGCCCGCACGCAATCGCGATGTACCCATTTCACGCGTGAGACGGCAGCGCGTTCAATAGCGCCGCGCACGTCATCCGGCAGCGGCGAAGCGGACTCAATAGCGGGTGCCATCGTTGTCGTTTTCCATTGCAAGCAGTTCTTCGAGCGTCACCCCACGCCGCTTCTGCTCGGCTCCAGCCAGCGTGACCAGCCCGCCGGCCTTGCGGTTCTTGAAGTCACCCTTGAGCGCGATCTGCGCGAGCGCGCGCCAGGACACGCCGCTCATCGGGTCGGCTCTTGTGTCGTCAATGGGCCGCTTCGTCTTGCGCTGATGCGTTTCGACGGCGCGTCGCAGTGAGAGCGCGACGCGTGAGCGCCACGGCTCATCGTACAGATTGATGATCCGCCAGGTCCATTGCCGCCACGTCAGACCTTCTGGCGGCTCGCGCAGGTGCGTGCCGTAAAGCTCGGTCAGCGCATAGCGTGCCGCTGTCGCGGCGCCTGGCACGCGAGCGGTCATGCGGTGCCATAGATTGGGGTAGCAGATCGCCCACGTATGCAGCAGGTTGAGCGGTTCTTCGCCGAACGGCGGGCAGACGCGCTGTTGGGCATGCGCCAGTCCCATCGCTTCGAAGCGGTCATACGTGCGGTTGTAGTCCCAGCCGAAGCACGACGGCGCGACCCATACATCCTCGAACCGCCAGTCGTATATCGGATCGCACAACCACACGTTTCGCGCGTTAGGGCTCTGATGAATGTAGTTATCGACGCGCGAGCGCATGGTCATGCGCAACCGGCGCAACGATTCCTGGGTGCGGATGCCGCGCAGCATGGCGACAGTCTGCGACCGGCCCGCGAATGGCAGGTGACTGCAATCGGGAATCATCATTCCGCGCGCGAAACCCGGCATTGTCGCCTCAGCGCACGCCGGCATCCGGCGCACCCACAGGTCGCGCTCATCGGGATTCCAGCAGTACCAGTACGGCTGCTGCCGCGAACAGGCGTTGCGATGCTTGACCGGCACGCAATACCAGGTGAGCGCGATATTGGGCTGGGCGCGCACGCGCCCTACATAGTCCTCTGTGTCGGGCGAAATGCACTCCTCGTCATAGAAGTGAACCTCGAGCGGCAGGCGTCCGGTTTCGCTCGCGACCGAGAGCGCGAGATGCAACACGACGGTCGAATCCTTCCCGCCCGAGAACGAGACGACGATCCGGTCGAACCGGCTGTACAGATGCCGGATACGTTCCAGCGCCGCATCGTGAACAGTATCGTCCACATAATGCCGGTCCAGCGTCACACGCGCCTTGCCGCTCATGAGCGTTCCAGTGTCGCGTCGCCGGTCGTGCGGATCGCGGCGAGATTGCGCGCTGATACGCCGTCCACGATGGTCCGGTTAATCATCGGGTGATCGTCGTCGGTAGGCCCGCAATCGGAATCCGGGTGATACGCGAGCACGCGCATTTCGTCGCCCCGGTCGGTGGCGAAGTGATGACGCCCGTTCGCATGAATGCAGAAAATCATCCCCGCTTCGAGTGCGATGCAGACATCCGCGCCCGCATTACGTGCGATGCATGTCCCACTTCCTGACAGCACCAGCCCGAGCCGGTCCGATGGGTGCGTATGGGCGGTTTGGAAAACACCTTCGGGGAAGTACAGCAGGTTCAGACAGGGATCGCCGCAGCGAACCGGCTGAACCAGCGTGGTATCACTGCACTGGTCGATATAGCGCAGGCGGCCCCTGTGTTCGACGGGACCGCCGATCATGAACAGGCCGCGCCAGCCAGCGCGCCGCATGATGACTCCGCGGCTGCTCCGTGCAGACAGCGTGAACCGGCCCGGGACGCAGAAGTACTGGCCGGCGTGCAGCATCCACGCATGGCCGTTGTGCTGCAGGCGCGCTGCCCCCTCATACACGTAGCCGAAATGAGTCGCCTGCGGCTCGGTGACGGTAAGGTCGTCCGTCCACGCCAGCAATGCGTCAGCCAGACAGCCATGCTGCCAGTCATAAGCCGTGAACGCGTGCGAGGGCGCGCCGATGTGAGCGGATCGATTCATTGGATACTTTGGCTTGCATCAAGCCATTCGCGCGCTATCAGCAGGAGCGCCGCGCCGCTGTCGGCGGCGCCGCGCGTTCGCGCGTGTGCAATGGCATCGAACAGAATCTGACGGTCGGCAACTCGGACCATGCAGGAAAAGACTGCGAGAGATGCAGCTGCATCGCTCACAGCAGAAAAACCATTCTGGCTGGCGGCAGCGTCGGCGGCTGCACTGACAGGAGCCCGGTCGTGTGTATTGGCGTTCGCGCTTGCGAAACCAAATTCCGTAGGGTCTGCGACTTCGGCAATCTGCGCGGCGTGATCGAGCCGGAGCCTGTCTGTATCGTCAGTCAGCCGCGCCAGATCAGCGTCAGAGAAACCTAGCAGATCGGGCTCGAAGCCCTCAACGGTGAGTGCCTGAAGCTCCTGCGCGAGCAGTTCCGTGTCCCATGAGGCGTTAAGTGCGAGCTTGTTGTCCGCAATCCGGTAGGCGCGCTTCTGGGCCTCACTCCATCCCCGCGCCACGATTACGGGCGCATCGTCCAGCCCGATCTGGCGCGCGGCGAGCAGACGTCCGTGTCCGGCGATGATTTCGCCGACTTCGTCTACAAGTACGGGAATCGTCCAGCCAAATTCACGCAGTGAGCCTGCAAGGCTCTCCACCTGCTCCGGTGGATGGCTACGCGCGTTGCGCGTCGCAAGCTGCAGCCGCTCAAGCGGCCAGCGCTCCACGCTGTCGGCAGGCCAGGGCGGTTGTTTCTTCATTCGTGACGTCTGATGCGGATTCGTCGCGTACGATCCCCGCTTCGCGCAGGAGCGCATCGATGCGCCCGAACGCTGCGTCGAACTCACCGCTTTTCTGCCGCGTGCCGCTCAGTGTTGCACCGAGAATCGCGGTATGTTCGGCAACGGTCTGCCGGTGCACGCCGCAGCGCTGCGCGAGGCTGACCTGTGTCTCGCCGGTATGGGTGAGGATGTTGGCGACCAGCGCGGAACGCAAACGGATATTCGGGACGTGCCCGATGAAGAGCGGCGCAGTGTGCGCGACGATCTGAGCGAGCGCGCCCGACCATTCGGGATTGGGATAGTGCCCCGCGCAGCAGGGACGATGGCACGCGCAGGTTATGTTTTGGGGTGCGTAGCTGACTACGAGCAGCGCGCGCTGCAAATCCGTCAATCGGTCCAGCCGGTAACGGATACGCGCGGCCTGCGCGGTGGCATCCGTGCCGGTCAGTACGTCATCGCCGGGAGCCGACTGGTGTAGCGCCTTGAGAGAGGACGCGCCTCCACGCAGAACCGCGTGCGAAAGCGCGTCACGCAGCGCCGCTGCTGTGCCGCAATAGGTGTCTTTCATGGGGGGCGGTGCAGGAATCTGAACGCGCAAAACGAAAAAACCCGCTCGAGGCGGGTTCCGGGTGCAGTTCGGAGACTACTAATCTTTGCGTATATTCGACTGTTTTTGCCGGTTGTCAAGAAATTTCAATCCGACCCACCAGCGCGCTAGCGTCAGAAACGCTCAGGCCTGCGCTCGGCGGGCTTGGACTGGTGCGCCAGATCGCTAGTCGATAGCCCGCAAAATCAGCCCGCCCTCGGCGTGCTGTTTCGCGTACTCCCTCAGCGCGTAGTACTGCTCGACCTGCGGATCGTAGTTACCGCCCTGTTCATGAATCGTCCATATCAGCCGGTTCAGGACGAACAGGCTGATGGTGATTCCGGCTGCGTCCGCGCTCATGGTGCTATCGAACTGATTGCCCTCTATCCTCAGTGTCATCCGTTCCGGCGCGCGGGGCGCAAGATAGAAACTGCCGTTCGACAGTTCGTAAAAATTCCACGCCCCGTGCGCATACTCCGGCGAGAGCTTGGCCGCGCAGGAATACACCAGGTTCTCTGCAACCGGCCATAAAAATTTGCCCAGCATTTTCGGGAGAAACCTCAGGCGACGACTCTCAGGGACCAGCTTTGCAACGATTCCGGCCGGCTTTTTCCTCGCCATCTCACGCTCCCCTGGAAGCGACGACAGGAGTCTGCGCGACGCGCGCCAGGGGCACGATCGACGCGAGTACGCCGGAGAGCTCCTGAGTCTCCTGCGCGATTTCGTACGCAAGCTGGTAGCCCATCCAGGTCATCGGATCGTCGCCGAAGAACACAGCAAGGCGAACGGCCGTATCAGCCGTCAAACGGCGCTTGCCCTCGATGATCTCGCGGATACGGCGCGGCGCAACGCTGATCGCTTTCGCCAGCTTGACTTCAGTCACGCGCGCGTCGGCGATTCGCGCAGCGAGCGCCGCGCCAGCCGTCTGAGGAAGAGATTTTGCACCGCTGGACTGGCTCGACGCAGGCGGCGTCGGCGCTAACGTTGTCGAGGTTTTTTCGCCAGGCGTCGGCGCGACCTTCGCTGCGGGCGTCTTGACGGCGGGCGCGGCCTTCGTCGCGGGAGTCTTGGCGGCGGGCGTCGGCGCGACCTTCGTCGTCGGAGCTTTGGCAGCCGCCTTCGCCGCCACCGTCGTTTTTGCCTTCGGCTCAACCACACTCGCAGCCATCGTTTTCTTTGCCGGTGCCTTCGTTGCCGGTGCTTTCGTTGCGGCGTGGTTCGTGGTGGTCTTCGTCGATTTCATCTGGAATCCTATCTAGTAAGTGGGTAATTACAAACAACTGCATACCCACCTTAAGGCGACCGCGCAGGCCTGTCCAGAGGCAAACTTCGGCCAGACTCAGATTTCTTCCGAGGCGGCGAGGATGCCGCGTTGATGGGCGAGGATTGCAACCGGGGCGGCGAGGATTGACCGTCGCCGGGCGAGGATTGCACCTGACGCGGCGAGGATTTGGTGTCCGCCGGCAAGGTTTGATACGCGGCTGATCGCCCCTCGGTGGTCTGCTCCCGTATCCATTCGAGCGCGGCGCGGTGCGCTTCCCGATACGAGCGTGAAGGATGGTCGCCGCGCTCGATTCCCTGACGGTAGGCGCGGCCGATCCACGCCCTCAGATCGTTCGGCAGCGCGTACCAGTGTCTCCGGCAACCCCACGCATTGCGCGGGTTGATCTGCCTGCAACCGGGCCACGGACAACGGTGCATGGCTATGTCCTCTCAGCCCTGAACACTTCGCCAAACACGATACGCAGGTCCTCACCTTTGCATGGTCTGCGTCCGTACCACTTGACCGCACGTGCCGCGCATTCGTCAGCCCGCGCCTTCCATTCGCCGCCGCGCCGGATCGCTTCAGCGCGCACCTGATCGGCGAGGGTCACGCTTAGGAGCGGCGCGCATTCGGCGACCGGAAATCTGTGCATGGTTTTCCCACTCAGTGTGTCACCGCACCGGATTGCTGACGCGGGTCCGCTGGTTCCGCACCCACCAGCGCGGCGCGTGCAATCCGCGCGATATCGGGCAGCGTTAGCGCGCTCGTCGTGCCTTCCGCGAGGTCGGCAATCAGCGCGAGCGCTTCGCGCAAACGTGCAGCGTCGTGCAATGCGCGGTGGCGCATCTGGTCGGAACGGATCACTCTGACCTCTCTCTGTCGCAGGTTCATGGCATGGCCTCCATCGATAGCGCGTGCGCGAACGACAGCACGCACTGCTGTGCTGCAAGCGGTTCAACGACGACCTCGGTGCGCGGATTGGTGCGGTCGATACCGTGATAGACGTGTTTCTCGCGCACCTGCCTGTCGTTCCTGTAGACGCCGGCCTGTACCAACTCGCGCACACTTGCACCACCGGCCTTCACCCTTGCATAGCGGTTCTGCAGCACGTCGAGAATCACGGATTCATCGAGGTCCGGCCGTTCGGACGCGTAGAAGATCCGCAGCGTGACGCGCACCGGGCCGGTCAGTTGCACGCGGCACAGCGGGGGAATCTGCCGTAGCGCGTAGCGCTCATAGGCGCGCGCCTTGTCTGACTTGATCGACATCGGGCGCGAACGGATGCGGTTCGCGTCATCGCGATAGCGGCGCGAGACGATTTCGCGGCTGTTCGCTTTGCCGGCGGGCTCGCCCAGGATCGTGAAGGCAATCGCGTTCACACCGTGGCCTCATGCGGCTCTTCGTCGTCTTCGCCCGGTACACGCGAGGGCAGCACGCCGCCGCGCAATTGGAACGCGGCATCGAAAACGGCTCGGTACTGCGCTCGTTTCTCTGCAGGCGCGTCGTCCAGATATGCGCGGCCCGCTGGCGACAGTACGGCATCAATCGAGATTCGCTTCGTTTCATAGGTGAGCGGTGCGCCGTTTTTTGCGCACCCGCGTAGCAACATCTCAAAGGCCCATTGCGGCGAGGGCCGGCGATTCGCGAGCGGCGCAAGAATTTCCCGCATGCGTGCGAGGCACGCTTCTACCTTCGCCGGGTCCGCCCGGTCGGGCTGCGGCAGACGTGGCGGACTGCTTGCTGCGGCTTGTCGGCGCGTGGCGCGGCAGAGTTCAAGGAATTCGGGCAGCGTCGGTGGATGCGGCACATCGCAGAGCGCGACAATGCCGGCCTGTAGCGCTTCGGCTGGCACACCCTGAAGCGTGTGCGTCCAGACGCGTTTCAGATCGTTGGTATCGACGCCGCGCCACATCGCCACGAAGCGCGCGCCATAGATCGCGTGCATCTGGCGAAACAGCCATTCGCCGCGGGTTTCAGGTTGATCGGTCGGGAACATCGCGCACGTCCTCAGGGGCAAGGTCGAACACGTTTGGCGGGCGCGACGCATCGCGCCCGGTTAGCGCCGCGATCATTTCGCGGTCGCGTGCCTCGCGCACATCGCGCGGGCTGAGCCGCGCGAACGGCGGTCCGGTTGCACCGTTCGAGCGAGGCAGCAGCCATTCGGCCTGAAAGCCGGCCCAGCCACGCGTGCAGCAGATACGCAGTGCGTCGTTTAGCGACAAGGCAGCCGATTGCGCTTCCCGCAGAACGCCAGCAATGGCCGTTTCCGTGGGTTTCAGACGCTTGCCGCTGCGCAGGGTCAGCCAGTCGCTTGCGATCTGAGGTTCCACACCGAGCGACACAAGACGCGCGTGCGCGTCGAAGCGCGCTCCGCGCGCGGTTTTTGTCTTTGCATTTGATGAAGTAGAAGATGAAGATGAAGAGCCGTCACTTAAGGAGGGCTTTGGTGCGGGGTTTGGTGCGTCACCCTCAGCAGCACCAAAGCGCGAGGAATTGCCGCGAATGGTACGCACGTATTCATCCCTGACCATCCGCGAGGAATACCAGACTGGCCCGATCTGTTCGCATACCAGAACGACAGGCGTTCCCTCCCTTCGTCCCGAACGGGGAACGTAGAGATAAGGCTCGACAGGTTCACCCACGTCGCCGCCTTTCAGGATTCGCTTGTCGGCCAGCATACGCAGCGCGGCGAGCGTGCAATGCACCGCTTGGGCGATGTCCCTCAACGGCCAGCGAACCGTGCCGTAATCCTCCTGGTCGTGTAGCAGGCACAGCACGTCAATCCAGATTCCTTTTTCCGAGTGCGAGCAGCGGCGAAGTTTGCCGTTCGAAGTCCAGTCGCCCGGATAGAACTGGAACGAGGGACGTTTCATTGGTCCGCCTCAGTGTGTAAATGCTTTTGACCACTGCGAGCGGGCGCTTACGGTTGCCGATCCTGCAGCGCATCGGCGAGTGCCAGCAGAAACGCGCAGGCCGGTAAGCCAGAGCTATCAGCCAGCAATGCGCGGGCTCGCGCGTCCTGTTCGCGCAGCTCTGCCAGACGGCCACCTATGCAGCGTGTGACCGCTTCAGCGTCACGCAGTACGACGCGCGCCGCACGCTCATAGTCATCCAGCGCGCGTGCGCGCCTCGCGATGCGGATAGCGAAACTTCCCTTGATTCCGGAATCAGTCATGGTTGCACCATCGGGTCAGGCCGCATTGCTGCCGCTGGCCTTTGTACGGGCGAATGCGTCGAGCGCATCCGCGTGTCGTAAGTGAGCGCGCCCGACCTTGCGATGCTGACGCGCATTCCAACGGACCTGTTCGGGTGTAAGGAGATCGAGCAGCACGTATTGCGGGTTTTCGCCGCGCTGATGCGGAACGGGATAACGCGCCTGCAACGTGCCTGTGTACAAGTCGCCCTGTATCGCCCGTGTCTCGTGTGACTCCGCGCCGTAGCTGCGCGCCAGTTCCCGGCGCGTGACATCGAGCAGGTACTGCATGAAGCCGTACCTCGCGCATATGGATTCGTTGCCGCTTTCGAGTCGTGTACGGGCGCGATCTGCAACCGTGTTGCATTCGACGCGCTGAACGTCTTCGGCTTCTAGTTCGAGGATTGCCTTGCGGACCGCCCGGACGATGATTTCCCGTGCGCCGCCTGCCGGTTGCGGCGTGGTGTTACGTCCCGTCATGGCTTGCCCCTTCCAGCATCGCGCACAGAAACCCGGCCATCGCCGGTACGATGCGCCGCACGTCGGTCTGCATGACGTCCGTCATCGCGTCATAGATCGCGGTGGGATTCTTCGAGAGATACCCGTCGCTCTCGAAGTCGCGCACACGGCCCCATATCCACAGAACATCCTCAGGGATGCGGTTGATCGTCGCCGCCACATCGTTGTGGATGTCCCGGATAAGAGCCGTCGTGCTTGGTTTCTTCGCGGGATCGCGTAACGCGTCTTCGAATTCCCGTTCGGGGATCGTCGCCAGCTTTTGCCACTTTGATGACTGGTCCCGCGTTACTCCCAGGTCAGCGAGCGTTGCGACGGAGGACCCCTTGTCGTTGCCTACGACTAGGGTTTTTCCGGTCGGGTTCGCCGTCTTCGGCATCGCTCGCAATTCCGCCTGTGCAAGCTCTGTCAGCAACGTGCCCGCGCGGCGTTCGGCGCGCAGGCGGATCGCGCAGGCCTTGCGTTCGGCGTCGGTGTTCTTCGCCTGCCTTGCATAGACTTCGAACGCGAGCGCCTTATCGCGAAGGTCTTTCACTTCATCGACGCGATGGCATTCCGCAATGGCGGTACACATCGCGACGTAGCGTGCATCGACCAGCGCCCCGGCGTTGGCGGTCATGTTGCGGCGCACGTCGATAACCGTATCGCGTGACGCGTTGGTCAGCCTAGCTATCGCCGTGTTGGTCGCGGTCGGATCGGCTTCGATGGCCTGCCGGATCGCGTCGCGGTTGACCTTGTAGCTGCGCGGGTACGTCTTGCCGTCCGAGCCGGTAAGGCGCGCTCCTTGATCGGCTGGATTCATCGCGTCGTCCTACGGTGTCGTCACCCCGGGAAAATCGTCTGTCGCAGTAAGCATGACGAATTTCTTTACTGGATTCACGGACTAAAAATTAGGCGTAAAAAGGCATCCCGTCAATTACGTTGATTTGTATTAAGAGTGCATGCAAGTGCATGGAAGTACACAGATGTTTTTTATAAAAAATCAAGAGGATAGGTGCATTCACTTAGGAAAATTGGATGTTTCAACCATTATCGTCAGGTTATGTAAATTCATCCTCGACACCCGCTGCGCAAGCCGCTGATGGATATGGAAATAAAAATTAAACGGCCGTTCTGAAAGCGGCAGCTGATAATCTTTTTTGCGGCGGAGGGTTTTCGCTTTTTTCTTGAATTCAACCCGGCTTGACGCCTATCTTTCGATCCATGTTATTTCGGCACGGAGCGAATTGTGTCAACCGCATTTATCGAACACTGGTCAATGCCGCATGAAGAAGGCGGAGAAAACCATATTATCCGGTCGCCAGATAGCGAAGCAGCTTATGGGCACGCGCTGACTATCCGCGACTCGATCCGCTCGGCTCGGGCGCCGGTCATCACCGGCCAGTATCGCGACATCGAAACGGGTCTGTGGACAGTATTCGTCCGCGTCCTGCCGGACCCGCAGCAATGAGCGCATTCGACTTTTCGCTGCTTGCCCGGCAGCCGATTGCGGAGCTTGGCCTGTCGGTACGGATCGCCAATCAGCTTCGTGCGGCCGGTATCACGTCGATAGGCGAGCTGTGCGAGCGTCGTGCGCGCGACCTGTTGCTGATGACGCACGTTGGCCCGGATTCTGTTCAGGCCGTTGTGGACGCGCTGACGCAACGCGGTCTTTCACTTAGGGAATAGACCCATGAATGCAAGGGACGACTGGCTTGCGGAGCGCCGCAAGGGCATCGGCGGCAGCGACGCCGCCGCCGCTATCGGCCAGTCGCGCTATCAGACAGCCTATGAGTTGTGGCTGGACAAGACCGGGCAGACAACAGGCGAGCGCGAAGACAACGAAACAACCCGCTTCGGCCGGGCGATGGAAGCCATCGCGGCCGATATGTTTGCGCATCGCACGGGTGTGCGTCTGCGCCGTCGCAATCAGATCATCCGACACCCGAAGTACCAGTTCATGGCTGCGTCCGTAGACAGGCTCGTTGAAGGTCGACGCGAAGGCTTCGAAGCGAAGAACGTCAATGCGGATTTCTTCCGCTTCTCCGGCGAGTGGGGCGATCAGGGTTCGGATCAGGTTCCGGTCGAATACCTGTGCCAGTGCCATCACTATCTGACGGTACTGAACTACGACGCCTGGCACCTGGGCGCGGTTGTCGGTGGCAACCGTCTTGTCACCTACACGATAGAGCGCGACCCGGAATTTTCGGAACTGCTGATCGGCCAGGAAATGACGTTCTGGACGTTCGTGGAAACCGGCGAGCCGCCGCCTTTCGACTATTCGCACCGGCATGGGGTTGACATGCTGAAGCGTCTTTATCCCGGTACGACTGGCGAAACCATCACGCTCGATGCGGCGCTGATGGATTGGCACAACGTGCGCATCGAGGCCGACGAACAGGTCAAGGCGTACCAGGCCGTCAGCGACGGCGCACGCGCCCACATCCTGCACGCAATGGGTGAGGCCGCAATCGGCCGACTTCCCAATGGTGGCGCGTATAAACGCAAGTTCGTCCACCGTCCCGCGTACAGCGTTGATGCGTGCGATTACACGACGCTGACGTACAGCAAACCGAAGGAAGGAAAGGAGGTTGCCGAATGATCGCAACAGTGGAAGAGGAACCGCGCACCCTGAAACGGTTCGAATTGAACCCCGACATGCTTGGCTACATCGAGCGCTTCGCGAATCTGATGGCGACGGCTGGCGTCACCGTTCCCGAACCGTATCGCGGCAAGCCCGGCAATTGCGCTGCCGTGACGATTCAGGCGCTGCAATGGGGTATGAATCCGTTCGCTGTCGCAGCAAAAACGCACTTCGTCAACAACCAGATCGGTTACGAGGCGCAGCTCATCATCGCGGCTGTCAATACATCTGGCCTGCTGGTGGATCGCATCAACTGGGACTGGTTTGGCGATTGGGAAAAGATCGTCGGGCAGTTCGTTGAACGCGAGTCGAAGACGAAGAAAAACGAACACGGCGAGCCTGTCCGATACCGCGTGCCTGCATGGAATATCGAAGACGAAGCAGACGTTGGCGTGCGTTGCTTTGCGACGCTCAGGGGCGAGCGCGAACCGCGCGTGCTGACGATCCTGATGAAGCAGGCGCGCGTGCGCAACTCGACGTTATGGGCGGATGACCCGAAGCAGCAGATTGCCTACCTGTCCGGTAAACGCTGGTCCCGGCTGCACGCGTCCGAAATTGTCTTTGGCGTCCGCACGCCCGACGAACTCGACGTGATCGACAACGGCATGCGCGACATGGGGCCAGCCGAAGAAGTCAGACGGGAATCCGCGGCGCATGGATCGTCGCGCACAAGTAGCGTCAAGGAGCGCATGAAGAAGAACGCGACTACACGCAATGCAGCGCCGACGCTTGACGAGGTTCTGAAGGCCATTGCGGAAGCAACGAACAGCGGCGAAATGACGGCGGCAGGCGAACTTGCTACGAAGTTGCGCACCGATCAGGAAAAGGAAATCGCGCGCACGGCATACAGCGACAAGCTCAACGCCGAACGCGCAGCGGCGCACGCGCAACCCGCGCAGGACGATCCTGCTGACGCACGCTCGAAACGTGATCGCGGCGGCGAAGTGGCTGCAATGACGTTCGCCCAGGTCATGGACGCGCTGGAACAAGCGGAAACGCTCGACGCGCTCGATGTTGCCGCCGGCCTGATACGCACCGTGCCGGACGAAGGCCAGCGCGAAGAACTGGAAGAGTTCTATCTAGCGAAACGCCACAGGATGGAGAGTGAGCAATGATGCGCTTCGAAAATCATCCTGTCAGGCTTGAACACATCAACACGCGCGTGGAATTTCACGGCGAAGAGGAACGGCTTGCGCTCGACCTGACCATCAAGGCGGACCTGCCGAATACTGCGCTCGATGATATGTCGCCGACGCTGCGCAGTTCGCTATATGAGGCGGATCGGCAACCCGATATCGTTGACCCGGACAGTACGCCGGTACTGCGAAACCCACAGCTTGGCACGCTGCATTGGGCGGGCAAATTCGCTGGCGTAAAGCTCGCGCTGCGTGACGAAGATCGCGACGGCCTGGGCGACTTGCGCTTCGTGGACGCGCGCCTGGATCGCGTTCACTTTCAGCCGAAGGATGGGGGCACCTGTTCGTTCATATGGCACATCCATGTGTACCCGGACGACGAAGCGACGACAGCGCACACGGTCTATTTCCTGCGCCGGCCGCACACGCTTGGAACGATGAACGTGCCTGATCCGAACGGCATCGAAGATGAACAGGAATGAACCGGACAGCGCTCAGATTCGGAATGCGCTGAAAGCCTACAACGAATGTGGAGGCTAAAATTGTTGCGGGACAAGCATCCTGAAGCATGGCAAGCCCTGATAAATCTTCTCGCGCGCAGCGTAGCACGCGACATGGTACGGGGTTCCCGAGCGGCGAACAACACGGAGAACGAATCGAAATGCGAGTGGCAATCTATGCCCGCTTCTCAACGGACAAACAGAAAGAAACATCGGTCACGGACCAAATAAACGTATGTGCGCGTCGCGTCGCGACGCTGGCCGAGTGCGAAATTGTTGCCCGTCATTCGGACGAAGGTATCTCAGGTGGGACGCGTGTCGAATCACGTCCTGGCGGCAAGCAGCTGATGGCCGACGCGATGGCGGGCCGGTTCGATGTACTGGTCGTCGAAGCGCTGGACCGCCTGTCGCGCGATCAGGTCGAGCAGGAAACCATTCTGCGTCGGCTTGAGTTTCGCGGCATCCGCGTGCTCGGCGTGTCCGATGGCTACGATTCGACCTCAGGCAGCCGCAAGGTGCAGCGGACGGTTCGCGGCCTTGTCAACGAACTCTATATTGATGATCTTCGCTGCAAGACACTGCGCGGTCAGACCGGCCAGGTTGATCGCGGGTTCGTCGCCGGTGGCAAAAGCTACGGCTACGACCTCGTTAAAGGCGAGCATGGCAGCGATTACCGCGTCAACGACGAACAGGCGAAGTGGGTGCGGTTCATCTTCGAGAAGTTCGCGGCGGGCTGGTCCACCTTCAGGATATGCGACGAACTCAACCGCCTCGGCGTGCCGTCGCCGCGCAACACAACCTGGATGCGTTCGGCGCTGTACGGCTCACCGCGCAAGGGTTCCGGCATTCTCAATAACTCGGCCTACATCGGTATCTATATCTGGAACCGCTCGCAGTGGATAAAGGACCCCGACACGGGCGCGCGCGTACGTCAGGACCGGCCGGAAAACGAATGGAAAACCGAACGCCGCGACCACTACCGCATCGTCAGCGATGACCTCTGGCACTCAGTGCGCACGCGCATGGGCGCGGATCGCCTGAACGCCGGAACGTCGGGGGCTGGACGCGCGCCACGCAGCCTGTTCGGTGGATTGTTGCGCTGCCCTGAGTGCGGCGGGGCAATGGTTTCAATCAACCAGCGTTACTACGGCTGCGTGACCCGAAAGGAGCGCGGCCTGCAAGCATGTCACGGCGCGAACATTTACCGCGCTGAGACAGACGAACGATTGCTCAATATCCTGCGCGATGAACTGCTGTCCGACGACGCCCAGGCGGGTATTGATTCGGCCGTGCGCCGATATTTCGCGAACGAACAGGACGATACGGCCGGATCGGCCAGGGAGATTCGAGCGAAGGTAAGCACGCTCGACCGGCAGATCGAAAATCTGACGCAGGCGCTGGCAGAAATAGGCGTTTCAGCGGCCCTGATGGAACGGCTGAAAAAAGCGGAAGGCGAGCGTGAGGCGCTTACCCAGGCTTTGACTCGGACGAAGCTCAACAGCGAACAGTTCGCGGAAATTGCTCAACGCGCAAAGGCACGAACAACAGAACTCAGGGAAGCGTTATCGGGGGAATCCGTCGATGAAGCGCGGCAAATAATTGCGACGCTGATGGGACCGATAGAGATACAGAAGAGGGACGGTGGTTACTTCGCGTCCTATGAAGACGTTTCCGAACAACTGCTCGTCTGTGCTGCCGGAAATCAGTCTCGAATTGTGGTTGCGGGGGTAGGATTTGAACCTACGACCTTCGGGTTATGAGCCCGACGAGCTGCCAGACTGCTCCACCCCGCGTCAGAGAAAAAAGAGTATATCGGATCGCTGACACAACGTCAAATGTTGGCGCGAAATACATATCGAGTGCGGTCGAGCAAGCGGCACATTCGCGCGGCGCGATGCGTCGCACGCGCTACGAAACATCGCAACGGCAAGTTGCACACTCCCCGCTCGCGCACGCGATAAGATGCGGGACTACCGCGAATCGGAGCAACTGGCCGGGACTTCATTCATCGAGCCTCGCCCGCGCGAACGCAACAACGCAAGAAGCTATCTTCATCGTTGAGCGGAACTTGATATGACGTATCCACCCGATGCAATTCTTGCTGCGCTGCCCGTGAAAACCTCTTTGCTCAAGTTGCGCAGGCATCGGCACCCATGCACGAGGAATCAACACGGCATTTAAATTCTTCTGCCGCGAGCACGGTCGCCCATGCTCATGCGTATTGCGCCATGAGTCGTCCCTTCGTGCTTCCAATCGATCATCTATTTGCGTAAGCGGGGATACCCGTTCACGCGATACACCATTTCTTTCAACCAAGACGGTCCATCTTGCTGCGCGCGGTGTGCGGCTTTCCTGCTCGGACGAACGCATCTTCCTGCGGCGGGTGCCGATAGTTGCCACATCAGTGAGACCGCCATGACACTTCTATCTTTGGTCTTGCATCCTTCCAGGCGTGTCATCTCAGGTTCCCGGTATCGCGGCGCTTCGAAGGTCGCGGCTTCGCGCGCGAAGGGTTGAGCAACGCAATCGACCACGTCTTTAGCACGCTGCAACTGCATCGCGTAAAGGCGAATTACCGGCCCGACAATCTGCGCAGCGCGCGACTCCTCGAGCGGCTCGGCTTTGAAAACGAAGGCCTCGCGCGTGCGTATCTGAAGATCGACGGCGCGTGAGCCGATCATGTGCTGACATCGCGAATCAACTCGCGCGACTGACGCCGATAGCCATGCAAGCGCCGCAGCGCGCCGCGCGGCCCTTGCTGCGCGACCACCGCCACCGCCTGAAACGCGACCGGCGCAAACACCAGCCCGAGCAAGGTCGCCGTCACGACGCCGCCGAACACGCCCGTACCGATCGACCGGCGGCTTTCCGCACCGCCGCCGCTCGCCAGCACCAGCGGCACGACGCCCAGCAGGAACGCCGACGACGTCATCACGATCGGGCGAAATCGCGCGCCCGCCGCGCGTATCACCGCGCGCGTCAGCGGCACGCCGCGTAGGCTCAGGTCGCGCGCGAATTGCACGATCAGGATCGCGTTTTTCGCGGACAAGCCGATCACTGTGATCATCCCAACCTTGAAGTAGACGTCGTTCGGCATGCCGCGCATCAGCATCGCCGCAATGGCGCCGACCACGCCAAGCGGTACGACCATCAACACCGCGAGCGGAATCGTCCAGCTTTCGTATAGCGCGGCCAGCGCCATGAACACCGCCAGCAGCGACAGTCCGAGCAGCAACGGCGTCTGCCGCGCCGCCGCGCGTTCTTCGCGCGCCGCATCGACCCAGTCGAACGCGATGCCCGCAGGCAAGCTCGCCGCGAGCCGCTCCATCGCCTCCATCGCCGCCCCCGAACTGACACCGCTCGCCGCACGGCCGTTCAGATCGAGCGACGGATAGCCGTTGTAGCGCGTCAATGCGACTGGCCCGATGGTCCAGCGGCGCGTCGCAACCGACGACAGCGGCACCATCGCGCCCGACTGGTTCGGCACCGACAACGCCAGCAGATCGGTTTCCGTCATCCGCGTCGACGCATCGCCCGCCACCAGGACGCGGCGCATCCGGCCACCCGCCGGAAAATCGTCGACGTAGTGCGAGCCAAAGGTGCTGCCGAGCACGTCCGCAATCCGGTCGAACGATAAGCCGAGCGCGTACGCCTTCGCGCGGTCCACGTCGAGTTCGATACGCGGCGCGTCGGGCAGATCCTCGAAATGAATCGACGCCAGCGACGGATCGGCCTTCGCGCGCTCGGCAAGCTGGTCGCGGGCGGCCTTCAACGCGTCGCGGCCCAAGCCACCGCGATCTTCGAGCCGGAACGTGAAGCCGTCCGAATGCCCGACGCCCGGCACCGACGGCGGCAATTGCGCCTGCACGTTGCCGTCGAGAAACCGGCTGAACGACCGGTTCAACGTGTCGCGCAGCGTCATCGCATCAACGCCGCGCCGGCCCCAGTCTTTCAGCGCGACGAATGACATCGCTACGTTCTGTCCGCTGCCCTCGAAACTCCAGCCGATCACGCTTGTCACGTTCGCCACCGCCGTTTGCATGCGCAAAATCGACTCGGTCTTTTCGACGACGGCGAGCGTGCGCGCCTGCGTCGCGCCGGCCGGCAACTGGATCATCACCTGCAGTTGGCCCTGGTCTTCGACGGGCAGGAAGCCGCCCGGCATCCGCCAGTACAATGCGCCGCACAGCAGCAGCAATACGGCATACAGCGCGAGCAGCGGCCCGACCCTGCGCATCGCGGCGGCCGTCATGGCCCGGTAGGCGCGCGACGCGCGATCAAAGCCCTGTTCGAAACGCGTCGAGAGGCGCGCGGCAACGCCACGCAAACCGCGTCGCGCGTCACGCTGACGGACCGATTGCGCAGGCGCGCTCAGCAGGTTCGCGCACAACGCGGGCGTCAACGACAGCGCCATGAAAGACGACACCAGCATCGACGCAATCATCGCGACCGCGAATTGCCGGTAAATCCCACCGACGCCGCCAGGAAAGAACGCCATCGGCACGAACACGGCGGTCAGCACCGCCGTCACGCCGACGATCGCACCGCCGATCTGTTTCATCGCTTTCAATGTCGCGTCGCGCGGCGCCATGCCCTCTTCGTCCATCACGCGATGCACGCTCTCGACCACCACGATCGCGTCGTCGACCAGAATGCCGATCGCCAGCACGAGGCCGAACATCGTGAACACGTTGATCGACAAGCCGAATGCGTACATCGTGACAAACGCACCCATCAGCGTGACCGGAATCACCACTGTCGGCACCAGCGCGTAGCGCAGATCGCGCAGGAACAGCCACATCACGAGAAACACCAGCAAGATCGCCTCGGCCAGCGTGATCAGCACTTCGCGAATCGCAACGTTGACGAAGCGCGCGCTATCGAACGGCACCTGAACCGCGACGCCCGGCGGCAAACGGCTCGCCAGTTCCGCGAGCCGCGCCCGAATCGCGTCCGATGTTTCGAGCGCGTTGCCGCGCGGCCCGAGTTGAATCCCGACCGTCGCCGACGGCTTGCCGTTCAGGCGCGACCAGAACGTATAGTTGTCGCGGCCGATCTCGACCCGCGCGACGTCGGCAAGCCGCACTGCCGAGCCGTCGGGGTGCGCTTTCAGCACGATCTGGCCGAATTCCTCCGGCGACAGCAACTGCCCTTTGACGTTCACCGACGCGCTCAGCTGCTGGCCGTCCACCAGCGGCGCGTCGCCGAGTGTGCCTGCCGCGACGCTCGCGTTTTGCGCGGCAATCGCGGCGTTGACGTCGGACGCGGCGAGGCCGAATTCGCGCAGCTTCATCGGATCGAGCCAGACGCGCAACGCTTCGTCGGCGTCCCACAGTTGCGCGGAACCGACGCCCGGCGCGCGCTTCAGTTCGCGCATGATGTCGCGGCTGAGGATGTCGCTCAGTTGCGCGGAATCGCGCGTGCCATCGGTGGATGTCAGCGCGACCAGCATCAGGAACGTGTTGGCGGCCTTGAAAACGCTGATACCCTGCTGCACCACCTGTTGCGGCAAACGCGGCTCGACCTGCTTGAGCCGGTTCTGCACGTCCATCATCGCGATATCGGGGTTGGTGCCGGGCGCGAAGGTCGCCGCGATTTCAAGGTTGCCGAGGCCGTCGCTGGCGGTTTCGTAGTAAAGCATCCCGTCGGCACCGTCGAGACTTTCTTCGATGACGCTGCCAACGTTCGCATCCACGGCTTCCGTCGATGCACCCGGATAGACGGCGTCGATCACGATACGCGGCGGCGCGAGTCGTGGATATTGCGCGACCGGCAGTTGCGTCAACGCGAGCGCGCCCGCGATGATTACCGCAAGCGCCAGAATCCACGCAAAGACCGGTCGGTCGATAAAAAAGGCGGCCAAGGCATGCTCACGCGTGTGGGTTCGGTGCGAGCGCGACCGGCGAAGCGAACACCGGCGCATCGGCGAAACGGGCCATATGGAATGCATCGACCAGCTTGCCGTCGCGCATCGCGAACGCTGGCGAGCGTCCTTCCTCGACGAAACCGAAGCGCTGGTACAGAGCGATCGCGCGGTGGTTGTCGACGAACACGGTCAACTCCAGCCGACGCAGGCCGAGCAGCGTATCCGCGCACTCGACGGCCGCCGCGAGCAGCGCCGTGCCGATGCCGCGCCCGACGTAATCGTCATGCACGCAGAGACCGATTCCCGCGCAATGCGCCATCCGGTGCATGTGCGGCAACACGTCGATCATCCCGACCACGCGAGCGCCCGCCTCCGCGCACAGTCCGAGCGTGTTCGCGGGCATTTTTTCGAGCCAGCTCCCGACCGTCGCGTTCGAGCGATACGGCGTCTGCAACGTGCCATGCCGCGCGCCGGGGCAGTTCATCAACGAAGTGATCGCGTCGAGGTCGGACGCTTCGCGGGCGCGGATAATCACATGCGCCATGTCGGGTTTCAACGAGACGTTCATACGGTCGCCTCGATTTCCGCTTGCAGATGACCCATCGGCGCGCGTAAGCGGCCCATGAACATCGAGTCGATCAGCATGCCGTCGCGCAGCACGGCGCCGCGAAAGGTCGCTTCGTGCGAAAAACCGAACTTGCGATACAGCGCAATCGCGCGATGGTTATGGGCGAACACATTCAGCTCGAGACGGCGCAGCCCGTACCAGTTGTCGGCGGCATCGATCAGTTCGGCCATCAGCCGCGTGCCGACGCCCTTGCCCTGCCAGTCGTCGTGCACGCTGATACCCAGCCAGCCGCTATGCGCGCGACGCAGCGCGCCCGGATGCAGATCGGCCGCGCCGACCAGCGTATCGCCCACCAGCGCTGCAATCGCCATCGACGGCGCCGCGAGCTTCGCGAGCCAGCCTTGAGTCTGCTGCAAGGTCGGATACGGACGCATCGGGTTCTGGCGCATCACACCGGGGCATGAACGCAGCGCGTGGAATTGCGCGGCGTCGTCCGGATCCAGCGGCCGAATGCTCATCTCGACCGGTTCGGCCCCGAACCGGGTCGTGCTCTCAAATATTGTCTTTGGTTCTGTCATTGTTATGGCGTTCAGTCTGTCATCGGAAACTCACTCACAGCGTCAGTTCGAACGAGCGTGCCAGCAAGCCGGGTAGTTTCCAGCCGCCGGTCTGCCGCTCGCCCCACGTTCCATCGTTCAGCAGAAGTTCCGACTGGGCGTCGAGACGTTCGAGCTCGCTCGACAGCAAACGGTACAGGCTGTCGTCGAAACGCATCGCGTCGACCGGCGCGACGATCTGGCCGCGTTCGACCCAGAACGTCGCGAAACGCGTCATGCCGGTCAACCGGCAATTCATCCGGTCAGAAAAATTCACGTACCAGAGATTGCCGACATACAGCCCGGTATCGAGTGCGGCAAGGATATCGGCGGCGTCGAGATCGCCGCCAGCCATCGCCAGCGACTCGGGCGTTTCGCTGGCGAGCGCGCCGTTCGGCGTCAATCCGTATTCGCGCGCGCTACGGGCGTTGGTCAGTTGCCCGGCGTTGCGGCCGTCGTGAATCAACGGCACGCTGTCGCGCTGATAACCGTCTTCGTTGAAGCGCGGCGTGATATTCAGGCTCAGGTCTTCGGTCATCGACACGCGCGGATCGAGCGCGACTTCGCCGCTGTGCAGCTGGTAAAACGGGCTGCGCGCGGTGGCGTTCGCGCGCGCGGAAAACCCGCCCCACGACGCCGTGCCGACCAGTTCCAGCATCGCCGCCGGCGCCAAATACGTGCGATACCGCCCCGGCGACAACGCGCGCGGCGTGTGTCCAAGCACCGGCAAACGTGCGGCGGCCTGTTCGACCTTCGCGGCGAACACGCTGTCGTCCCAGTGGTCGCCGGTGTACGTGCTTTTGATCGCACGGCCGCTCGGGTCGTACAACGACCAGCTAAAGCTGAAGTTGCTGACTTCGTACCAGCCGCGACTGCCGCGCGACGACGCGAAGCCGCGCACCATCGAGCCACCTGCATAGAAGCCGACGAAATCGAGTCCGCGCGCGCTTTCGGTGGCGATCCGCAACAGTGCGTCGGGCGCGGGCAGCTTGCCGCTGCGGCGCGTCGATTGGGTCCATTGGGTGGCGTCGTACAACAGATGCGGGTCGTCGGGCGCATCGCGCAAGCCGTCGCGCAACGTATTCAGCGCATCGGCGATATCGCGCAGGTCCGTCGCTGGATCGCCGCATACCGTGAAGCTCGAATACGCCTGCCTGGCGCCGTCGATCAGGCGGACGGTCAGCTTGCCTTGCGACACCTGGCCGATCTGCCGAACCTTGCCACCGTTGAAGCGGATAAAGTCGGATTGCTCCGCCGACAGCCGAGTCAACGCCACTTCGTCGCCGCTGAGCAACGTGTCGATCGCATCGGCGAGCAGCGCGAAATGCGCGTGCCAATCCGGCGACTGCGCGTTCGAGGCGAAATCGAAGCCGCTCGATGCATTGACTGCATGGGTTGTAGTCATCGCGCGCCTCCGAATACATCGACATGCGTGAACACGCACGGCGGCGACGCATGGCCGACGCGCACCAGCTGCACCGGTTCGCCTTTGCCGCACATCGACGTGCCGAACACTTCGCGCGTGCCGGCATTGCCGACAGCACTCAGACTGCGCCAGAAATTCGCGGATATGCCGCGATAATTCGGTTGCCTGACGATTTGCGTGAGCTTGCCGTTTTCGATCAACTGGCCGAACTCGCAGCCGAATTGAAACTTGTTGCGGTGATCGTCGATCGACCACGACGTATTGGTGCGCATCAGGATGCCGTGTTCGATGCCGGAAATCATTTCGCCGAGCGTGCTGGTTCCCGGTTCGATATTCAGGTTCGCCATCCGGTCGATCGGCGCGCGATTCCAGCTCGACGCACGCGAATTCGCGACGCCCGCCATCTTTGCGCGCTGTTGCGACAGCGCGCCACCGAGCGGACGTTCGAGCACGCCATCGCGAATCAGATACTGTTTGCGCGCTTCAGTGCCGTCGTCGTCGAATGCGTACGACGCGGCTTGTTCGCGCAACGACGGATCGAATGTCACGTTGAGCAGTTCCGAGCCGTAACGGTAAGTGCCGAACATCTCCGGCTTCACGAAACTCCATCCGGCGAAGTTGCGTTCGTCGCCGAGAATCCGGTCGAGTTCGAGCGGATGCCCGATCGATTCGTGAATCTGCAACATCATCTGATCGGGCATCAGCAGCAGGTCACGAGGACCAGACGGACAGTTCGGCGCGGCCAGCAAGGTCAGCGCGTCAGTGGCGAGCCGCACGCCTGCGCCGTCGAACGCGTAGCGGTCCAGCACTTCGACGCCGCCTTGCGCGAGCGTGCCGTAATTGCCGCCGAGCGTGCGCACCTGCGTGTCGCCGTTCGCGTGCGCCGCGACGCTCATTTCCGGCATCACGAGGCAAAAGCGCTGGTCGATTCGCGCGCCGTCGCTGGTCAGATAAACCTGTTCGGTGCGCGTGATCTGCACGGATGCCGTGCGCTCGACGATCCGGTCGTCGATTTTCGCGGCGGCGCATTCGTGCGCGAGACGCGCGAGCCATTCGCCGCGCGTCGGCAGCGGCTGGTCGGCATTGGGCGAGACATACGCGCCGCTGAGCGCTTCGCGCGACACCGCGCGATGGTCGATCAGCGATGCGCCGGCGCTCGCCAGCGCACGTTGCGTCGCGATATCGAGCGCAGCCTGCAAGCCCGCGATGGACAGATCCGTGGTTGCCGCATAGCCCGCGCCCGCGCCGGCCCACGCGGTCAGCATGACGCCGCGTTCGCGCTGCGTGCGCAGCGGCTGCGCGACGTCGTTGCGCACTTCGTGGTCGTCGATCTGCTCATCGCAAATCCGTAAGGACCAGAACGCCGCATTGCTCTTCAACGCACGGGCGGCCTGCGTCCAGCGCGATTCACTCATTGCAGCACCTCGGGTTCGTCGTGCTCCGGCGCGATCATCGACGCGGCGAGCAACGACTGCGTATAAGGATGTGACGGCGCATGCAGCACATCGAGCGTGTCTCCCGCCTCGACCACGCGGCCGTTCTTCATCACGATCACGCGATGCGCCATCGCACGCATCACCGCCAGATCATGGGTGATCAACAGATAGCTTAACCGGTACTTCTTCTGCAAGCCCGCCAACAACTTAAGCACCTGTTGCTGGATCGACACATCGAGCGCGCTGGTCGGCTCGTCGAGAATCAGCACTTCCGGTTCGACCGCCAACGCACGCGCGATCGCTATGCGCTGCCGCTGCCCGCCGGAAAACTCGTGCGGATAGCGCAGCATCGATTCTTGCGGCATGCCCACTTCTTCGAGCATCGTCCCCACCCGCGCGCGGCGCGTGCGCGCGTCGATTTCCGGCCGGTGCACCTCGATCCATTCCCCGACGATCTGCTCGACCGTCATACGCGGCGATAGCGACCCGAACGGGTCCTGAAACACCACCTGCATCCGCGAGTACAACGCGCGGCGCGAGTTCGCGCCACGCAAAGCCGACAACGGCGCGCCGTCGATATGGATATGACCGGCGGCGGGCCGTTGCAGACCGAGCAGCGTCGCCGCCAGCGTCGATTTTCCGGAGCCCGATTCGCCGACCACGCCGAGCGTCTCACCGCGACGCAGCGTCAGATCGACGTCGTGCACTGCGCGAAAGGTCGAACCGCTGAACAGCGAGCGCCAGCCTTTCGCGGCCGTCCGGTAATCGACCGCGAGGCCTTGCACCTCGAGCACCCGACGCGCGTGCGGTTCGATCGGCCCGATCTCGCGATTCGGTTCGCTGTCGAGCAAGCGCTGCGTGTAAGGATGCTGCGGCGCTGCGAACAGCGCCTGGGTCGTATTGGTTTCGACCAGCACACCCTTTTCCATTACCGCCACGCGTTGGGCGAAGCGGCGCACGAGATTCAGGTCGTGCGTGATCAGCAGCACCGCCATGCCGCGATCGGCGGCTTCCTGTTCCTGCAACTCGATCAGCAGATCGACGATCTGCTGACGCACGGTGACGTCGAGCGCGGTAGTGGGTTCGTCGGCGAGCAGCAGGCGCGGACGGCACGCGAGCGCCATCGCGATCATCGCGCGCTGGCGTTGTCCGCCGGATAGTTGATGCGGGTAGCTGTCGATCCGCCGTTCCGGCTCGGGAATGCCGGTACGGCGCAGCAGTTCGATGCCGCGGGCGCGCGCCGCGTTCGACCACAAACCCTCGTGCAGACGCAGGCTTTCGGCGATCTGCTGACCGATCGTGAACAGCGGATTGAGCGCGGTCATCGGCTCCTGAAACACCATCGCGACGTCGGCACCGCGAATCCCGCGCATCTGCTGCTCGGTTTTCTGTAATAGATCGACGCCGTCGAGACGGATCTGGCCGCTGGTCTGCGCAGGTTCGACGAGGCGCAGGATCGACAGCGCCGTGACGCTCTTGCCCGAACCGGATTCGCCGACCAGCGCAACCCGCTCGCCGCGCCCGATCGTCAGATTCAGTTCGCGAACCGCGACCTTGTCGCCGAAACGGATCGAGAACGTGTCGATTTCCAGCAAAGGCTTGTGCAACGTTGCGTCGCTCATCACTTCCTCCCGCCGAACGCCGACCCGCGTGAACGCGTGTCGAGCGCATTGCGCAACGCGTCGCCCATGAACGTCAGCAGCAACAACGTGATCACCAGCGCGGCAAACGCAGATACCGAAATCCACCATGCGTCGAGGTTGTTCTTGCCTTCCTGAAGCAGTTCGCCCAGGCTCGGCGTGGGCGGTGCGACACCCAGCCCCAGAAAGTCCAGACTCGTCAGCGACAGAATCGCGGCGCTCATCCGGAACGGCAGGAAGGTGATCACCGGCGTCATGCTGTTCGGCAGCAGATGACGCCAGATGATCTGCCAGTTGCTCAAACCCATCGTGCGCGCGGCGCGAACGTAATCGAGCGAACGGTTGCGCAGGAATTCGGCGCGCACATAGTCGGACAGCACCAGCCAGCCGAACATCGACAGCAGGATAAACAGCAGCCACAAACTCGGCTCGAAGATCGACGCGAAGATGATCAGCAGATACAGGTCCGGCATCGAACTCCATACTTCGATCAGGCGCTGCCCGATCAGGTCGGTGCGGCCGCCGTAAAAGCCTTGCAACGCACCCGCCAGCACGCCCAGCACGATACCCGACACCGTCAGCGCAAGCGCCATCAACACCGACAGCCTGAAGCCGTACAGCAATCGCGACAGCACGTCGCGGCCGTATTGATCGGTGCCGAGCCAGTTGGTCGCGGACGGCGACGCCGGAAACGGCCGCGTCGCGAAGTAATCGATCGTGTCGTAGTGGTAGTGATTCGGCGGGTAGACCGCGAAGTTGCCTTTCTCCGTCAACTGCTTGCGGATAAACGGATCGAGATAGTTTGCGCGGGTCGGAAAATCGCCGCCGAACATCGTTTCCGGATAGTCCTTCACGATCGGAAAATAGTCATGGCCGTCGTAACGGACCATCAGCGGCCGGTCATTCGCGAGCACTTCGCCGAGCAGGCTCAACACGAACAGCGTCGCGAACACGATCAGGCTCCAGTAACCGAGCTTCTGCCGACGGAAACGCTGCCACACGCGTCGCCCAGGCGACACGGACACCGGCAACGCGCCGGGCGGCAGCTTATCGGTCCAGGCTGTTGAACTGGATGCGGGGGTCGACGAGTACATAGCAGACGTCAGCAATGAGTTTGGTCACGAGACCAATCAGCGTGAACAGGAACAGCGAACCCAGCACGACCGGATAGTCGCGGCGGATCACCGAGTCATAAGACAGTTGGCCCATGCCGTCGAGCGAAAACAGCGTTTCGATCAGCAGGTTGCCGTTCAGGAAGGCGCCGATAAACGCGGCGGGCAACCCGGTCAGCAGCGGAATCGCGGCGTTGCGCAATACGTGCTTCCACAGCACGTCACGCTTGGGCGCGCCTTTCGCCCGCGCAGTCAGCACGTATTGACGACCAATCTCTTCGAGAAACGTATTCTTGGTCAGGATCGTGACGATCGCGAAGTTGCCCACCACCGACGCCGTCACCGGCAACACGATGTGCCATAGATAATCGAGCACCTTGCCGAACGCACTGAGTTCGTCGAAGTTATCGGACGTGAGGCCGCGCATCGGGAAGATCTGCCAGAACGTGCCGCCGCCAAACAGCATCAGCAGCAGCACGCCGAACACGAAGCCCGGAATCGCGTAGCCGGTCAGCACCATCACGCTGGTGGCGGTGTCGAAGCGCGAGCCGTTGCGCACCGCTTTCGCGATCCCGAGCGGCACCGACACGATGTAGGTCAGCACGACCGTCCATAACCCGAGCGTGATCGACACCGGCAGTTTCGAGCGGATCACCGCCCGTACGCTCTGATGGTGATAGTAGGACTGGCCGAGATCGAAACGCGCGTAGTCCCTCAGCATCTTCAGATAGCGCGTCAGCGGCGGTTTGTCGAAGCCGAACTGCTTCTTGATCTGCTCGATCTGCTGCGGATCGACGCCCTGGCTGCCGTGATACGCGTTGCCGCCGCCTCCGCCTTCGCCGCCGCGCTGCTGGCCGTGACGCAACTGCGTCATCATCTGTTCGACCGGGCCGCCCGGCACGAACTGCGTCACGAAGAAAGTCAGCGTAACGACGCCGATCAGCGTCGGGATCATCAGCAGCAGACGTTTGACGATGTAGATAAACATAAGCCCCTCACTTCGCCTCGGCGGTGTTGGCCGCAGCGGACGGCGGCTTGCGATACCAGTAGCTGACGATCCAGTCCTCGCCCTGGAAACTGACCGGCGTCACCGACGGGTAGCCGAGGGCGCTTTTGTACGCTATGCGCGTATCCGGCGCGAAATATTCGGGCACCAGGTAATAGCCGTTGATCAGCACGCGGTCGAGCGCATGGGTCGCGGTTTCGAGTTCGTTCAGCGTGCTCGCGCGCATCACCGCGCGCACCAGCGCGTCGACCGCCGGCGACCTCACGCCCGGATAGTTTTCCGAGCCGACCTGCGATGCCGATGCGCTGCTGAAACGACGCTCCAGTTCTGAACCGGGAATCGTCACGCGCAGATAGATGAACGTCGTCATATCGAACTCGAAGTTGTCGATCCGCTTCTGATACAACGCACTATCTATCTCGCGCATATGCGCATCGATGCCGAGCAGTTGCAGGTTGCGCATATACGCCAGCAGTACGCGATCCATGCCAGGCTGATCGTCGATGATTTCGATCGACATCGGGTTGCCGTGCGCGTCGCGCAACTGGCCGTCGCGCACCGTCCAACCCGCTTCGGCGAGCAGGCCGCGCGCTTCGCGCAGGTTCTCGCGCAACGTGTGCGGCGCAATCGTGTCGGCCTGCCTGACCATTGGACCGAACACGGCCGCCGGCAAACTCGCGCGATACGGGTCGAGCAGCGCGAGTTCGGCATCGGTCGGCGCGCCTTGCGCGGCGAACGGGCTATCGTCGAAGTAGCTGTTGGTGCGCCGGTACTGGCCGTAGAAGGTCATCCGGTTCAGCCAGTCGTAGTCGAACGCGAGTGCAAGGGCATGCCGCACCCGCACATCCGAAAACATCGGCCTGCGCGTGTTGAACATCAGCCCCTGCATCTGCGCGCCGTGATCCGGAAAGAGTTTGCGCTGCAACGCGCCGTTATCGAAGTTCTTGCCGATATAACGGCGCGCCCATTGCATCGAACTGTATTCGACCATCACGTCGGTATCGAGCGCTTTCAGCGACTCGAGCTGCGTGTAATGATCGTGATAGAGCTTGAACGCGACGCGCGCGAAATGGTACATGCCGCGCCGCGACGGCAAATCGGCGGCCCAGTAAGCCGGATTGCGACGGTAGACGATCTGCGTGTCGTTCTTGCGCTGCTCGATCAGATACGGGCCGCTCGACACCGGCGGCACGTTGGTCAACTGATCGAACGCGATGCGCGTGCCGTTGGCTTGCATTGCCCACTTGCGCGAGAAAACCGGCAGGTCGCCTGCGATCAACGGCGCGTCGCGTTCCACGTGCCTGAAGTCGAAGCGCACCCGCGACGGGTCGAGCACCGTGGCGCGGCTGATCACCGCGAACTGCGAGTTGAACAGCGGCGATGCCTGCGGGCTGGTCAGCGTATCGAACGAATACTTGACGTCGTCGGCGGTGATCGGATCGCCGTTCGAAAAGCGCGCTCGCGGGTCGATATGAAACACCGCTGATTTGCCATCCGGCGCCACCTCGACGTCGTCGGCGATCAACGCGTATTCCGACGCGAGTTCGTCCCAGCTGCGCTGCATCAGCGTATCGAACATCAGATGCAGGATGTCCGGCGCCGGCGCACCACGCGTCAGGAACGGATTCAGCGAATCGTAGCTTTGCCTTTCGTCGTAGTTCTGGAAAACCAGTGTGCCATCGGTCGGCGCATTCGGGTCCGCGTAATCGAAATGCGTGAACCCGGATGGATACTTCGGCGCGTCGTACTGCGCGATCGACGCCCTCGCCAACGCGGGCGCGGTCGTCAACGGCACGACCAGCAGCCCCGCGACGAGCGTCATCGCAACCCGCGCCGCGAACGCCGTAACGACGCGCGCGCGCGGGCCTCGAAACCTGTCGGTTGTCATCATGCGTGTCTGGACGCAATCGGCTCGTAGCCGATGCGCGATGCTTCGAAACCGCGCGGGCGGCGGCGGGTAGCCACCGCTCGCGCGGTTCCGGGTTGAAGGCCGGATGGGTAAATTGCGAAGGCCGGAAGTTCGCGTCGAAGCTGAGCTTATTCGTCGTCGTTACTCGTCGTGGTTACTCGTCGTCGGACGGTGTGGTCTTGAACGAGAACTGAACTTCGCCGACATACGGCTCGGCATTCTTCTCGCACTTGTACGCCTTGCCTGCGGCAATCACGGCTTCGTTGAACACCGACGTCGGCGGCGTGACGCGCATGATCTTCACGTCGCTGACATTGCCGTCCGTACCGATCGTCAGATGCGCGATCACGTCCGCCGAAATACCGTCCGTCAATGCCTTGCGCGGAATCACCGGCTGCACCGACTGGCAGTGACCGCGGCCGTCCACCACGCCATGCAGCGCGGGCGGCGCCGGCGGCGCGGCCGGTGCCGGAGCGGGTGCCGGCGCAGGCGTCGGCGAGGCGATCGCCGGAGCGTTCGGAGCCGGATTCGCCGTGGGCTGGATCACCGGCTGCGGCGTCGGTCGCGGCGGCGGCGGCGTCGGGGTCGGCTTCGGTATTTCGTGCTTCGGCTGCGCTTTGGGCGGCGCCGGCGGCGGCTCCAGCTTCTTCACCTCGGGCGGCGGCGGTGGCGGAGGCGGCGGCGCAATCTGCACGCGCATCTCCTTCGGCGGCGGAGGCGGCGGCGGCTGGAACTTCATGTGCGACACGCCCAGAATCACCAGCGCCTCGACCAGCACCGCAACGCCGATCGCCAGCTTCATGGGCATGCGACCGTGATGCGCCGGCGTCGTCGATGCCCAAAGTGCACCGTGCAGGCGGTTTTGCGGATCTTTCATGTCGATGGCCGGTGAACTCATGTCGTCGGGTTCGTGGCCAATGCAACCGAACTGATGCCCGCCGCGCGCACCAGGTCCATGACCTTGACGATATTCTTGTAGCTCGTGCCTTCGTCGCCGGCAATCGCGACATCTACTTTCTTCGAGTCGTGAACCAGACCTTGCAGACGCGCGGTCAGTTCGTCGGGCGTCACGGGCTTCGAATCCAGATAGATTTCATCCGTCTTCGTCACGCCGATCGATAGCTTGACGGTCTGCTGCAACTGCTCGGCGGTGCTCGATTGCGGCAGGTCGAGCTTGATGCCTGTGCCCTGGATCATCTTCAGCGTCGCGAGCATGAAGAACACCAGCAGGAACATCATGATGTCGATCATGGGGATGATCTCGATGCGCGCTTTCTCTTCACCGCCGAGGTAATGGCTGCGATGGTTTCGCATGGTCCGTCTCCTTGAGTGCGGGCGTCAGACTGCGAAGCGCGATACGAGCAGCGACTTGATGAGGTCGAACTGGTTGACCGTCATCCGGATACGCTTGTTGAAGTAGTTCAGGAAGATCACGCAGATGATCGCGATGGTCAGGCCGCACGCGGTGGCCGTCAGCGCGTGACCGATGCCGCCCGTCACACCGTTCGGGTTCGCGGTGCCGCTGGTGCCGAGCACGTTGAACGATTCGACCATGCCGATAATCGTGCCAAGCAGACCCAGCAACGGGCCGAGCGTCACGGCCGTGTCGAGAATCCACAGGTTACGGTCGAGACGCGGCAACTGGAACATGATCGTTTCCTCGATCTCGCGTTCGACCACGGCTTCGCTCTTGCCCTTCACTTTCATCGCCGACTTCACGAGTTCGCCTTGCACGGTCTGCTTGTAGTGCTCGGCCACTTTGGCGGCATCGTCGGGATTGGCTGCATCGACGAGTTTCAGGTCATGTTCGAGGGTCTTGCCGGCACGCACGGCACGCGAGAAGAACATGAATCGTTCGATGATGATCGCGATGCCGAGCAGGAAGATGAACGCGAGGAGAGGGATCAGACCCATCGACTGGATCGAGTAGTTAATGAGGGTATTCAGCACTGCGGACTCCGGTTAGTACAGGCTCAAGCGGCCGTTGAATAACGGTGGGTATCGAGATGCCGGCTGCCTTATGGGTCGCCAGCTAAAAAGGCCTGTCACCCATGCAAAGCCCGTACCAGATCGAGCGCCTGATTGCTCCGTAAAGACGTCGCCAATCCCTTACATGGAACGCTTTGCCTTTTATTTCATAGCCTTACGTAGCGTAACAAAAACTCGCATCCCGAAGGCTTGCGTCGCGCTCGCGCACGCGTATAGCAAAACAAATTGATTTCGGTAATGGCGTAAAGCCGCTTTCCAAGACTTATCCTGGAAAGGTCTTTAATTCGCTATTGCCGAAATGGTGCGAAAAATCGCAATTGAAACGCTTTGGTGCAATGCCCAATACGACATAGCCAACTTTATTACGTCTAGCTTTCTTTGCACATTCAGTTTGCTTACCTCATGAACACCAATTGCAGACCAATCCCCGCCCTAAAAAGGCTCCGCGCAACGCGAAGCCATCTTACCGATCGTTTTCTTACATTTATTACTTAGCGTTTTTAAGGCACCTTAATTGCCCAGAATTAGTGAATCTAATTGCGTTTTATCCACTTTTATTAATGCACCAATTCGGAATTAACGCATTCGCGCGGTGCGAATTCCGCACCAATCGTAACGACAACGAACCACCAGGCTGTATTCTTTTTTAATTGAAATTTTCTTGTGTTCTGTTACACGCACGAGGAGAGATTTATTTCCATGCATTACCCACGTAACAAAATTTTTCGTAAGTCTTAATTCCTAAGCAAATCAATCGCTTCGATGCATTTGCGCAGGCCGCTCAAGGCCTTTCCGACGGTCCGCGACCTCACACATGGCATATCTCGTGCTCTTGCTGCGCTCGCTTCAAGACCAAGGCGCGCGTCCGACACGATCGGCGACGCACCCTGGACGGGATGTGCGGGACGGCGCGGGGATGCGCCGGACAGCGAAGAACTCGCTGACGTCAACGCACTGCAGCGCATGCGCAACTCGCGCCTGCGTTTGCGTGATCGTTCAACGGAAGTGGCCTCAACAACAAGAAGGAGCGCAAGTGAAACAGAAGCGATTGGCCTCAGCCATCAAAAGAATCATCGGAGCCGAGCTGGTGTTGACAGCGGCGTTCGTCCCGCTGGCACACGCACAAAGCCAACCTGATACAGCGGCCGTTCCGACGGCCGCAAGCACGCCAGCGGCGCCTCCCCCCGCCGTCAGCAAGCTCGAAAAAGTAGAAGTCACCGGTTCGCTGATCCGCACATCGGACAAGACCGGCAACGTCGAAGTCCAGACCGTTACGGCAAGGGAAATCCAGCAAAGCGGCTACACGACCGTGGCCGACTTCCTGCGCGGCATGTCTGCCAACTCCGCGTCCAGTTGGGGTTCCACCACGATGAACGGCACGGCGCCGGGCGGCTCGGGGATCGCATTGCGCGGTCTGTCCGAGAAGTACACGCTGGTGCTGGTCGACGGCCAACGCGTCGCGAACTACGCACAGGCGGTGAACTTCACCGACACGTTCTTCGACGTCAACACGATCCCGCTGAACATCGTCGATCACATCGAAATCGTGAAGACGGGCGCCGTGTCCGCATACGGTTCCGACGCGATTGCCGGCGTGGTCAACATCATCACGAAGAAGAACTTCCAGGGTCTTCAGATCGACGGGCAGCTCGGCAAGGCACAGCATCCGGGTGACGGTCAGGGCAACTTCAGCGTGCTCGGCGGCTTCGGCGACCTGAACTCGGATCGTTTCAACGTGACGGCAGCCGCCAGCTACTATCGCGATTCCGGTTCGACGCTCGACCAGCGCGACATGACCAAAAACGAAGACTTCAGCCAGTTCCCAGGTGGGTCGACGGGTCCTCTGGGTCCGAACCAGCAGTCATTCTGGCAACTGCCCGACGGCTCGACCGCCGCGTTGAGCCCGTGCCCTCCGGGCAGCACTAACGCGGCGGGCGCATCGTGCGTGTACAAGAACGCGAACACGTACTCGCTGATTCCACAGACGACGCGTATGAACGCGAAGGTGCGTGGCACCTTCAAGATCAACGACGACATACAGGCCTACGCCGACCTGTGGGCGAGCCGCAACGAGACGGTACAGTATTTCGGCAGCCCGGCCATCAGCAGCACGTCGAACGTGTTCAATCCGCTGACCGGCTCGGTGTCGCAACTCGACCGCACGGTGTCGGCGCTGAATCCGTACAACCCGTACGGTGTCGATACGCCGATCAACCTGACCTTCCCGGGCGTTGCGCAGCGCGCAGACACGGTATCGACGTTCTGGAAGGCCTCGACGGGCGTGAAAGGTTCGTTCACCACGCCGAAGGTCGGCGACTGGGACTGGTCGGTGGACTATGGTCATTCGCAGAGCACGGTCGACACGACGTACTCGAACATGATCAACACGGCCGCGCTTGAAAACATCCTCGGCCCGAACGGCGGCTACAACTTCGCGAACCCGGCATCGACACCGAACGGTCTGAACGGCCTGTTCCAGGACGACAACCAGCAGGCGATCTCGAAGCTCGACAGCGTGACGGCGAAGACCTCGACCGGCAATCTGTTCAACCTTCCGGCTGGCCCGGTCGGCATCGGTTTCGGTACGGAATTCCGTCACGAAAGCTCGCTGATCAACCCGCGCACGTACTCGTCGCAAGGGATCGTCGTGCCGGCGAACGTTCAGTCCGTCGACGGCGAACGCAACATCGCGGCCGTGTATTACCAGATCGATATTCCGATCATCCACAACCTGACGTTCACGCAAGCGGGCCGCTACGACCACTATAGCGACTTCGGCGGCGCGTTCTCGCCGAACTTCGCACTGCGCTTCCAACCGGTCCAGATGCTGACGACGTACGCGTCGTACAGCCGTGGTTTCCGCGCGCCGACGCTGGTCGAAAACTCGCAGGCAACCTACCTCGCTCACCAGAACCTCGTCGATCCGAACGACCCGAGCGGCGTGCCGACCAAGCACTTCACGACGGAACAGATCAACGGCAATCCGAACCTCCAACCGGAGCACACCAAGAACTACAACATCGGCTTCGAACTGTCGCCGGATGCGTCGACCGATATCGGTGCAGCGTTCTACAAGATTCATATCGACGGCGTGATCGGTACCGACGATCCGAATGCCGTGCTGGATGCCAACGACCCGTCGAAGGTCGTGCGCAATCCTGACGGCACGATCCGCTACATCGCGCAACAGTTCGTCAACCTCGGCTCGCTGGATACCGACGGCTTCGACATGAACTTCCGCAAGTCGGTCGGCACGAAGTACGGCACGTTCACGCTGTCGGGCGACTGGGCGTACGTGTGGCACTTCAAGCTGAACAGCCCGGGCGCTGCAACGCAGGACTTCGCGGGTAACAACCTCGCGCTGCTGCAACCGTTCGGTGCGTCGAATCCCCGCTGGAAGGGCAACACGAGCCTGACCTGGGATTACCGCAAGATGACCACGACGCTGAGCTGGCAGTACACGGGTCCGTACACCAACGCAGTGGCAGCCGAGTTCGGCGACGGTGGCACGGGTTCGGTGGCGTCGTATAGCCAGTTCAACCTGATGATGACGTATCGCGGCTTCAAGAACTGGACGATCTATGGTGGCATCCAGAACATCTTCGACAGGGAGCCGCCGTTCGACGTGGAGTGGCAATCAACGCCGGACATCACCGGCTACGACCAGTCGCTGTACACGAATCTGGGCCGCTTCTTCCAGATCGGTGCGACCTACCGCTTCTGATCGTCGCAGCGGGCTTTATCGCAGGACCGTAGGTCTCCTCTTGCCTCTTCTTCGTTGTTGAAGAGGATTGGCGGCGGTGCCTCGCGCACCGCCAGCTTTTTTGCTATTCGGATGCCACTTGAAATACGCAATGAAACCGATTCACGCCACTCGGGCGGCGTTGGCCGCGTTGGCGCTCGCCCTTCTCTCTCCCGCCCACGCCGTGACGATTCCGCCCGGCGTCACGCTCGCAGCCACCCAGGAACTCACGCGGCAAACACCCGTCGAGGCAGAATCGATCGACCCCGCGCATATCGAATCCTGGGCCGCTAATACGATCGGCCTCGACCTGTTCGAAGGCTTGACGCGAATCGCCGCCGACGGTGCGGTCGTGCCGGGCGTCGCGCAATCGTGGAGCCGCAGCGCGCCCGATACATGGATCTTCAAGCTGCGCCACAACGCGCGCTGGAGTAACGGCGAGCCGGTCACGGCCGCCGATTTCGTCTATTCATGGCAACGCGTGGTCGATCCGAAGACCGGCTCGAAATACACGATCCTGGTCGAGTTCGTGAAGAACGCGAAGGCGATTCTGGCGGGCAAGTCGCCGCTCTCCAGTCTCGGCGTGCGCGCGGTCGATCCGTACACGGTAGAGGTCAGGACCGAAGACCCGACCGCGTTCTTTCCGCAACTGACCGCAATGTCGACGATGGCGCCGGTGAACCGCGCGACGGTCGCGAAGTACGGCGACGAATGGACCCGTCCCGGCCACATGGTCAGCGACGGTGCGTATGCGTTGAGCGACTGGCAACCGGGCAACCGTCTCGTGATGGTGAAGAACGACAAGTACTGGGATGCGAGCAAGGTCGCGATCACGAAAGTCACCTATCTGCCGATCGAAAGCGACGAAACGGCAATGCGGATGAATCAGGCCGGCCAGTTCGATTACACGTATTCGATTCCGTCCGGCATCTATAACCAGGTCAGCAAGCAGTTCGGCTCCGAACTGAAGACCGGGATGTTTATCGCCACCTACTACTACTCGCTGAACAACGCCGACCCGGCCTTCAGGGACAAGCGCGTGCGCGAGGCGCTATCCATGGTGATCGACCGCAACCTGCTGACGTCTAAACTGACCGCCAGCGGCGAGTTGCCGCTGTACGGCCTGATTGCAAAAGGCACGCAAGGCGCGGCGCAATTCCAGCCCGACTGGGCCGCGTGGCCGATGGCGAAGCGCATCGAAACCGCGCGAGACCTGCTGAAACAGGCGGGCTATTCCGCTGCCAAGCCGTTGACGTTCACGCTGACATACAACACCAACGACCTGCACAAGAAGGTCGCGCTATTCACGACGTCGGAATGGCGCACCAAGCTCGGCGTCAACGTGAAGCTCGAAAACGTCGAGAACCGCGTGCTGCTGAAAATGCGCCACGACGGCAAGGTGCAGGCGTCGCGCGACGGCTGGTTCGTCGACTACAACGACGCGATGTCGTTCTTCGACCTGATCCGCTGCAACAGCGTGCAGAACGACCAGCACTACTGCAATCCGAAGGTCGATGCGTTGATCGATCAGGCGAACCAGCAGATGGACGAAGCGAAGCGCACCGCGATGCTAACGCAGGCGCACGACATCGCGATGAACGACTATCCGCTGATTCCGATGTTCCAGTACTCGGCGGTGCGGCTCGTGAAATCGTATGTGGGCGGCTATTCGCCGACCAACTACGTCGATCAGCGGCAGTCGCAGGACATGTACATCATCAAGCACTGAGCGCAAGGAGCCTTGCCATGCTGGCTTATACATTGCGCCGCGCGTTATGGGCGATCCCGACGATTCTCGCCGTGATCACCGCGTGCTACCTGCTGCTGCACCTGACGCCCGGCGGCCCGTTCGATTCGGAGAAGCATCTGTCGGCGGCCGTGCTTGCCAATCTCGACGCGAAATACCACATCGATCAGCCGCTGTGGAAGCAGTATTTGCTGTACATCGACTCGCTGCTGCACGGCGATCTCGGCGCGTCGTTCCGTTACACGGACTGGTCGGTCAGCGAACTGGTGTGGAAAGCCCTACCGGTCAGCCTCGGCGTCGGCGGCATTTCGGTGCCGATCGCGCTGGTGATCGGTGTGGCGCTCGGCACGGTTGCGGCGGTGCGCCGCAATGGCGTGATCGACTACGGCGTGATGTTCCTCGGCAATCTCGGCAGTGTGGTGCCGCCATTCATCCTCGGCCCCGTGCTGGTGTGGGTCTTCGCGATCCTGATCAAGCGCGGCGAGCATGGTCTGCTGCCCGCTGGCGGTTGGGGTGATGGCGACTGGCACTACCGCGTATTGCCGATCGTACTGCTCGTGATCATCAACGTATCGACGATTGCGCGCGTGATGCGCGGCAGCATGATCGAAGTGCTGTCCGGCAACTTCATCCGGACCGCGCGCGCGAAAGGTCTGGCCGGCCGCACCATCGTCTTGCGTCATGCGCTGAAACCGGCGCTGATGCCGGTCGTATCGCTACTCGGCTCGCTGTGCATTTCGTCGATCACCGCTGCGGTCGTCACCGAATCCGTATTCGCGCTGCCCGGTCTCGGGCAACTGGTCGTGAACGGCGCGATCAATCGCGACTACACGCTCGTGCTCGGTCTGGTCGCATTGATTACGGCATTCGCGGTCCTGTTCAATCTGCTGGTCGATCTTGCTTACGCATGGCTCGATCCGCGCATCCGGTACTGACATGAAGATTCGTCGATTCAACCTGGCCGCGCGCGCGTTCGTCGCGCCGCCGGCCGATGCGGCGGCCGCAGGCGGCTGTCTGTCCGGCGGCATCGTCACGAAGGCTTCGCGCGGACCGTTCGCGATTGCCAGCATGCGCTTTTTGCGTAATCGCGCGGCATTTGCAAGTCTCGTGATCCTGCTGCTGATCGTCGTCGCATGCTTTGCGGGGCCGCTGTTTCTGCCCAACAATCCGGTCGACAGCGACTGGGGATCGATCAGTCTGCCGCCGTCGTGGCTCGGCATGCATCTGTTCGGTACCGACGAACTCGGTCGCGACCTGCTCGCGCGCACGCTGGTGGGCGGGCGCGTATCGCTCGAAGTCGGGTTGCTCGGCACGCTGGTGTCCGGACTGATCGGCGTCGCGTGGGGCGCGACAGCCGGCTTCATGGGCGGACGCGTCGACGCCGTTATGATGCGCGTCGTCGACGTGATGTACGCGATTCCGTACATGCTGATCGCGATCATGATGATGACGCTGTTCGGCCGCGCATTCTATCTGGTCGTGCTGACCATCAGCGCGTTTTCGTGGCTCGATATGGCGCGCGTGGTGCGCGGTCAGACGCTGTCGCTGCGTTCGCGCGAATTCGTCGACGCGGCGCGTGCGACTGGCGTCAGCACCCGCGCCATCATCGCGCGGCATATCGTGCCGAACCTGATCGGCGTGGTGGTCGTGTATGCCACGGTCACAGTGCCGACGATCGTGCTGACGGAATCGGTGCTGTCGTTTCTCGGACTCGGCGTCCAGGAGCCGATGACGAGTTGGGGCGTGCTGATCGAAGACGGTGCCCAAAAACTCGAATCGATGCCGTGGCTGCTGCTCTGCCCTGCCGTCATGCTGTGCGTGACGCTGTATTGCGTGAACTTCGTCGGCGACGGTTTGCGCGACGCTCTCGACCCCAAGGATCATTGACATGGCGCTACTCGAAGTGAAGGACCTGAGTGTGCGCTTCACGCGCCGCGAAGGACCGCCGGTCGATGCGGTCCAACGCGTGTCGTTTTCGCTCGACGCGGGCAGCACGCTGGGCATCGTCGGCGAATCGGGGTCGGGCAAGAGTCAGACCGTGATGGCGCTGCTCGGTTTGCTGTCGTCGAACGGCAGCGTGTCGGGCACCGCACTGTATCGTGGCGAAGACGGCGGCGATCTGCTGACGATGAACAACGCAGCGCTGAACAGGATTCGCGGCAACCGGATCGGCATGGTGTTTCAGGACCCGATGACGGCGCTCAATCCGTTTTTGACCATTGAACGGCAGATGACGGAATCGCTGCAATTGCACAAGAAGCTGTCGCGTCGCGAAGCGCGTCGGCGTGCCATCGAGGTGCTCGACACGGTGCGGATTCCCGATGCCGCACGCCGCATCGGCATGTATCCGCATGAGTTTTCCGGTGGTATGCGGCAGCGCGTGATGATTGCGATGGCGTTGCTGTCCGAACCGGAAATTTTGATTGCCGACGAACCGACTACCGCGCTCGACGTCACCGTTCAGGCGCAAATCATCGAATTGCTGCGCGAACTGAATCGCGAGCGCGGCACGGCAATCGTCCTCATCACGCACGACATGGGCGTGGTCGCCGGATTGTGCGACACCGTGATGGTGATGTATGCAGGGCGCACGGTCGAGCAGGCAGACGCGCGTGCGCTGTTCGCCGCGCCGACCCATCCGTACACGATCGGCCTGCTGAACGCGCTGCCACGCATCACCGACGACGACGACCGCCCGTTGCAAACCATTCCGGGCAATCCGCCTTTGCCGGGGCAAATCGGCGCGGGTTGCGCGTTCGCACCGCGTTGTTCGTTTGCAGACGATACTTGCCGCACCACAGTGCCGTCGCTCGATGCGCGTAGCGATCTGGCGGGTGCATTGCGCGCGTGCCACCGTCCGGTTTCAGCCATTCTGGAGGCCGTTCGATGAACCAGCATTCCGCTTGCAACAGTACCGAACCGCTGCTGTCGGTGAACGAACTGAAGGTGCATTTCAGCGTGCCGCGCGGCAAATTACCGTGGTCCGGCAAGGCCACGCTGCGCGCTGTCGACGGCGTGTCGTTCGATGTACGGCGCGGCGAAACCGTCGGGCTGGTGGGTGAATCCGGCTGCGGCAAGTCCACGCTCGCGCGCGCGATCGTCGGTCTTGCGCCTGCGTCGGGCGGCAGCGTCAAGCTTCATGGCGTCGAAACCGTGCAAGGCGCGAAGCGCGATCTCGGCATCTTGCGGCGCGACGTGCAGATGATCTTTCAGGACCCGCTGGCGTCGCTCGATCCGCGCATGACGATCGAGCAGATCGTCGCGGAGCCGTTGATCACGCATCGGCCCGATGTCGCGCGCGCCGATGTGCGCGCTCGCGTGCTGGCCATCCTCGAACGCGTCGGCCTGAATGCGCAGCATCTGCGGCGCTATCCGCATGAGTTTTCGGGCGGGCAATGTCAGCGCGTCGGAATTGCACGGGCATTGATCAGCGAGCCGCAACTCGTGATCTGCGATGAACCGGTGTCCGCGCTCGACGTGTCGATTCAAGCGCAAATCGTTAATCTATTGCGCGACTTGCAACGCGAACTGGCGTTGTCGCTGCTGTTCGTCGCACACGATCTGGCCGTGGTGAAAGCAATCAGCCATCGCGTGATGGTGATGTATATGGGGCGCGTGATAGAGTTCGGCGAAAAACGCGCGCTGTACGCGGCACCTGCGCATCCCTATACCCGTGCATTGCTGTCGGCCGTACCGGTTCCCGACCCGACCGTCGAGCGCGCGCGACGGCATCTGCTGCTTCAAGGCGAGATTCCGTCGCCCTTGCAACCGCCGTCGGGATGCGCGTTCCGCACGCGCTGCCCCGCCGCGATCGACGCATGCGGCGATGCGCAACCGCAAGCGGTTTCCCAGCAAGGTGATGCACGGCGGGTTGCGTGCATCCGGGTTCCCGTTCCTACCGAATAGCGCCTGTTTCATGGGCGGGAGTTCAACAACCGGGACAGCGGCGAAAGCCCAAGCTCGACCGGCCCGAGATGATGGTCTGGTGATGGTCCAAAAGCAAAAAACCCGTTCAAGTTCCCATGAACGGGCTTTGTCTGGCGGAGTGGACGGGACACGAACCCGCGCCCCCCGGCGTGACAGGCCGTATCATATAGGCTGCGACGCCGGACTGGCATGGCGTGTGACTCCTGAGTAACGGAACACCACTCGCGGAACACCACTCGCGAAATGGTATATCGATACGTATATCACGACCACATCAAGTCAAATATTTATTGAAAATCAACAATTTGTGCAACTGATGAAAATCGCCACCTGGAACGTCAACTCCCTCAAAGTCCGCCAGCAACACGTCATCGACTGGCTCGCGAGCAGCGGCACCGACGTGCTGTGCCTGCAGGAACTGAAGCTTCCCGACGAAAAATTTCCGCGCGCCGAACTCGAGGCGGTCGGCTATCGAAGCTGGTACGCGGGTCAGAAAACCTATAACGGTGTCGGCATTCTGGTGCGCGAAGGTTTGAACGTCGACGAAAGCAGCATCGTGCGCAACATCCCCGGTTTCGAGGACCCGCAGCAGCGCGTGATCGCGGCGACCATCGATGGCGTGCGCATCATCTCCGCGTATTTCCCCAACGGCCAGGCGCCCGGCACCGACAAGTTCGCGTACAAGCTGCGCTGGCTCGACGCGCTGCACGACTGGCTCGCAACCGAGATGACGCTGCATCCGAAGCTCGCCTTGCTCGGCGACTACAACATCGCGCCCGACGATCGCGACGTGCACGATCCGAAGGCATGGGAAGGTCAGAATCTGGTGTCGCCCGAGGAACGCGCGGCGTTCGTGCGACTGATCGGCCTCGGCCTGCTCGACGCGTTCCGCCAGTTCGAGCAGCAGGAAAAAATCTATTCGTGGTGGGACTACCGGATGATGGCGTTCCGTCGCAACGCGGGACTGCGCATCGATCACATCCTGCTGTCGAAGGCATTGGCCGACATCTGCTCGGCGTGCGACATCGACAAGGTGCCGCGCAAGTGGGAGCAGCCGTCGGATCACGCGCCAGTGTTCGCGCAGCTGGGCTGATCCGGAATACAGCGACGAAACGAGGCAGCGCTGCCTCGCGTCCCTATTGCTTCAAGCGCCGCCCAGCACACCCCACAGGAACCCGAACACCATCGCATCATGCTCGGCCTGCTCCAGCTCATCGGAGCCGCCGTGGCCGCCTTCCGTATTCTCCCGATACCACACGTGCTGCGCGCCCAGCGCCTGCATGCGCGCGGCCATTTTGCGCGCATGGCCGGGATGCACGCGATCGTCGGCGGTCGACGTCGTGAATAGCACCGGCGGATACGCGACACCCGCCGCGAGGTTGTGATACGGCGAATACGCGGCGAGCGCACGCGCTTCATCGGGTTCGTCGGGGTCGCCGTACTCGTCGATCCACGAGGCGCCCGCATGCAGCAGGTGATAGCGGCTCATATCGAGCAACGGCACCTCGCAGACGACCGCGCCGAATAGCTGCGGCCGCTGCACCATGCAGGCGGCCACGAGCAAACCGCCGTTGCTGCCGCCCTGAATGCCGAGCTGTGCGGCGCTCGTCACGCCGGTCGCGATCAGCGCCTCGGCGACCGCGATGAAATCATCGAACGCGCGCTGGCGATACTCGCCTTGCGCCGCCGTGTGCCAGCGCGTGCCGAACTCGCCGCCGCCGCGAATATGCGCGACCACGTACACGCCGCCGCGTTCGAGCCAGCCGATGCCCTGCCCCGTCAGATAGCTCGGCAGCAGCGGAATCGCGAAGCCGCCGTAGCCGCTCAACAGACATGGGCGCGTCGGGCTTTCATCGCCCGGCGATGACGGCGCTTCCTTCGGCCCAATCACCGTGTAGGGTACGCGCGTGCCATCGGCCGATACCGCATGTCCGCGCGTCACCGCAACGCGCGTCGCGTCGAACTGCGTCGGCCAACGGTCGAGCAACTCCCATTCGCCGGGCTCCTCGAGCGCGAGATCGGAGAGCCAGTAGGCGGGCGGTTGCAGATAATCGTCGGTGTCGACGAACACTTCGTCGTTCAATGTCGACTCGACCGGCGACACGTCGACCTGCGCATCGCCGCGCGACGCGAACACGCGCTCACGCCACTGCCAGGTGCCGTCCTCGCGCTGCGACGGCGTCCAGATCAGCGTCTTGCCGCGCACGTCGTCGAGATACGACACGATCAGATGATGGCGCGTATGCGACCACTCGCAGGCCGAGGTCAGCGGCGTCGGCGTGAAGAGCGGCGTCACGTCGCGCTCGCCGCGCAAAAACGCGTCCTCGCGAATCGCGAGCAGCGCGCCGCCCGGATAGCGCGCGAGATTGCCGTCCCACTCGCACTCCCAATCGAGCCGCGGCTCGAGCAACAGCCAGCCCTGCCACGCCCCCACCGCGACGTGCGACGGCACTTCGTAACGATGCCAGGCGTCGCTAGCGTCGTCGAGGTAATACGTGTGTGAATCGAAAAAGTCGACGCTGCTCGTCACCGTATGCCGGCGATCGACCGGATCGTAATGCGCCTCCACGCCGATGTCGCCAAACTCGCCGCGAAACACGACGGGCGCATCGGCGAGCGCCGTGCCGCGGGTCCAGCGCCGCACGTCGCGCGGATAACCGGAGCGCGTCAGCGTCTTGCGCCCATTGTCCCAGCCGACGTACAGCGTATCGCGATCGATCCACGACACCGTGTGCTTGCCCGCCTTCGCAATCGCGAAGCCATCGTCGACGAAACGCCGCGCGTCGAGATCGAACTCGCGCACGACGAGCGCATCCGAACCGCCCGGCGACATCGTGATCAGCGCGCGGTCGCCGTCCGGATAAAGGATGTCGAGATCGACGCAGACCCACGGCGTGCCGTCGGCCGCGCCGAGCGCGTCGAAGTCGAGCAGGTTCTGCCACACCGGCGCGCCGTTGCGCCATGCGGCCCACGAAGTGCGTCGCCAGATACCGCGCGGATTGCGCTCGTCCTGCCACAAATCGTAGGCCCAGTCCTTCCAGCGATCCGGAATCACCGGACGCTCGCGCGGCAG
Source organism: Paraburkholderia sp. HC6.4b (assembly GCF_014200875.1). Classification (NCBI taxonomy): domain Bacteria; kingdom Pseudomonadati; phylum Pseudomonadota; class Betaproteobacteria; order Burkholderiales; family Burkholderiaceae; genus Paraburkholderia; species Paraburkholderia sp. HC6.4b. The sequence goes on along the minus strand of NZ_JACHDC010000019.1, from coordinate 146,340 downwards.
ATAGGCATCGGCGAGCCGCCGTCTGAGCGTGTCGAACGACTCGCCGCTGCACCACGCCACGCGGGTGCGCGCATTCTGCGCGTCGACCCATGCGAGTGCGTCAGCGTCGTACAGCTCTTCGAGCGACAGGAAAGGATCGGGGGAAAGCGGCCACTCGAACGGGGCGGGAGAAGCTGAAGAAGCTGGCATCGTCGGCTGTTGGATCGGAACAGCGTTGATTATGCCTCGTGCGCGGTGGTTGACGGTTTGCCGCGGGGCGCGATGCAACAACGACGAAGGCGGCCTGAGCCGCCCCCGCCTGCCATGCAGCATCGCTCAGAACGAGCGCATCAAGGCTCCAGATTGAGCTCCTGAATCTTGCGCGTAATCGTATTGCGCCCGATGCCGAGCCGCTCGGCCGCCTCGACCTTGCGGCCGCGCGTGAAGTCGAGCGCCTCGCGGATCACGGCCGCTTCGAAGCGGCGCGCGAGTTCGTCCATCACGTCGGCCGCGTTTTCGCGCAGCATGCGCGCGACTTCGGTACGCAAGCCGCCTTCCCATGCGCTCAGCGCGGTGGCGACCGACGCACCGGCCGCCCCACCCGGATGCACGAGCGCGCCGCCGTTCGTGCCAGCGAGCGGTACGCCGCCCGCGATTCCCGCATTGGTGGCCACGGTGCCATCCGTCGTCGCGCCGGCAGCGGCGCCCGCACCAAGCTCGCTCCCGCTGCCGTGCGCGGGACCGAGATCGGGCGGCAGATCCTTGGTTTCGATCGTCTGCGCGGGCGCCATCACCGTGAGCCAGTTCGCGAGGTTCTCGAGTTGCCGCACGTTGCCCGGAAACGGCAGCGACGCGAGATACGCGAGCGCCTCCTCGGACACGCGCTTCGGTTCGACGCCGAGATCGCGCGCACTCTTTTGCAGGAAATGCCGCGTCAGCAGCGGGATATCCTCGTTGCGCTCGCGCAACGCAGGCAAGCGCAGACGGATCACGTTCAGACGGTGATACAGGTCCTCGCGAAACAGTCCCTGCCGCACGCGCGATTCGAGATTCTGGTGCGTCGCCGCGATCACCCGCACATTCGCGCGCAACGGATTGTGGCCGCCCACGCGATAGAACTGCCCGTCCGACAGCACGCGCAACAAACGCGTCTGCAGATCGAACGGCATGTCGCCGATTTCGTCGAGAAACAGCGTGCCGTTCTCGGCTTGCTCGAAGCGTCCCTGGCGCATCGCCTGCGCGCCGGTGAACGCACCGCGCTCATGACCGAACAGTTCGGACTCCAGCAAATCCTTCGGAATCGCGGCCGTGTTCAACGCGATGAAGGGGCCGTTCGCGCGTGGGCTATGTCGGTGCAACGCACGCGCGACCAGTTCCTTCCCGGTGCCTGATTCGCCGGTAATGAGCACGGTGGCCGCCGAATGCGACAGGCGGCCGATCGCGCGAAACATGTCCTGCATCGCGGGCGCCTGGCCGAGCATCTCGGGCGCTTCGGCGACGCGGTCGTCCCACGTCTGCTCGCCGCGCATGCTTTCGTCGACCGCGCGGCGAATCAGCTCGACGGCCTTGTCGACGTCGAACGGCTTCGCCAGATACTCGAACGCGCCGCCCTGGAATGCGGCGACCGCGCTATCGAGATCCGAGAACGCGGTCATGATGATGACCGGCAAGCCCGGCACCTTGTCGCGTACGGTTTGCAGCAGCTCCAGCCCGGAGCCGCCAGGCATGCGGATATCGGAGACCAGCACCTGCGGGCTGTCGTGATCGAGCGCGGCCGACGCTTCGCGCACGTTCGCGAAGCTGCGCGTCGCGAAGTTCTCGCGCGCCAGCGCTTTCTCGAGCACCCAGCGAATTGATTGATCGTCGTCTACTATCCAGATCGGCTTCATATAGGTCGGTCAGAAGTCTTGAGGTGCTTGTGTTATCTAGAGGTCGAGCGGCAGCAGAATCTGAAACTCGGTATGGCCCGGCCGGCTGTCCACCTCGATCAGACCTTCGTGCTGCTGCACGAAGGTCTGCGCTAGCGTGAGACCGAGACCGCTGCCGTCCTCGCGCCCCGACACGAGCGGATAGAAAATGCGGTCGCGAATCTCTTCGGGAATGCCTGGGCCGTTGTCGATGATATGCAAGTCCAATGCCAGCTTGCACAGGCGTTTTGAAATCGTGACCTTGCGCGCGATGCGCGTGCGCAATTCGATGCGCGCATCGCCCTGCGAGATCCGCTCGCGCAACGCCTCGGCCGCATTGCGCACGATGTTCAGCAGCGCCTGGATCAGCTGCTCCTTGTCGCCGCGCAGATCCGGCACGCTGACGTCGTAGTCGCGCTCGATCGTCAGGCCGCGCGGAAACTCCGCGAGAATCACCTGACGCACGCGCTCGCACACTTCGTGAACATTCACGTCGCCGACGATATGCGGATGCCGGTGCGGTTCGAGCAAGCGGTCGACCAGCGTCTGCAGACGGTCCGACTCCTTGATGATGACCTGGGTGTACTCGCGCAACTCGTCGCGCTCACGTTCGCCGAGTTCGAACTCGAGCAGTTGCGCGGCGCCGCGAATGCCGCCCAGCGGATTCTTGATTTCGTGCGCGAGATTGCGGATCAGATGCTTGTTGACGGCGGTCAGGTCGTTGATGCGCTCTTCGCGGTCGGTGCGCAGATGCCGCTCGTTCTCGAACAGTTCGAGCAACACGTAGTCCTGCGCGCTTTCCAGAAAACCGACGATCGCATGCACGTGCAGCGGCTCGTGGCCGGGACGCTCGAGCACGGCGTCCAGATGCGTCGCGTGAAAGCGGTGCGCGGCGATCGCGGTGATCGTCGCGACCAGTTCGTCCGCGTTCGAGAAGATGTCTGGCCACGCCATCTGCGTGAGTTGCTTGCGAGACATCTCCAGCATCGACTCCGCCGACGGATTCGCGAACGCGACGCGCAGCGTGCGCTTCTCGAGCACCAGCAAGACGGTCGGCAGCGCCTCGAAGCCTGGCAGCAAGCCGGAACTCACGAGTTGCATGTCGTCCGACAGCGTCTGTTCGTGTCCTTTCCTTGCCTTGATCAGATTCTTGAGAACCATCTTGCAGTCTGGCCGGTAGGAGATGGTGATAAATCAGGAGTGCTGCTTTATTGTGCTTCACCGAATGCCGTGTTGCCCGCGCGCGGCCGGCCGTGCGTACGGCCTAACGAAAAAGGGACGGCGCCGCCGTCCCTTTGTGACCGATCGCGAGCGTCGGGCAAAGCGCTTCGCCGGGTGAAGGGCGAAGCGCCATGGCCGCTTACAGCGAGTAATACATTTCGAATTCGATCGGGTGCACCGCCTGACGATAACGCTGCAGTTCCGTCGTCTTCAGTTCGATGTACGCGTCGAGCATCGCATCCGTGAACACGCCGCCGCGCGTCAGGAACTCGCGGTCCGCGTCGAGCGAGTCGAGAGCCTGGTCGAGGCCCGCGCACACGGTCGGGATCTTTGCATCCTCTTCCGGCGGCAGGTCGTACAGGTTCTTGTCGGCGGCTTCGCCCGGGTGAATCTTGTTCTGCACGCCGTCCAGACCCGCCATCATCAGCGCGGAGAAGCACAGGTACGGATTCGCCAGCGGATCCGGGAAGCGCGTTTCGATACGGCGGCCCTTCGGGTTCGACACGTGCGGAATTCGGATCGATGCCGAACGGTTGCGAGCCGAGTAAGCGAGCTTGACCGGCGCTTCGAAGTGCGGCACGAGACGCTTGTACGAGTTCGTACCCGGGTTCGTGATCGCGTTCAGCGCGCGAGCGTGCTTGATGATGCCGCCGATGTAGAAGAGCGCGAATTCCGACAGACCTGCGTAGCCGTTGCCTGCGAACAGGTTCGTGCCGTCCTTCCAGATCGACTGGTGAACGTGCATGCCCGAACCGTTATCGCCGACGACCGGCTTCGGCATGAACGTTGCCGTCTTGCCGTACGTGTGCGCGACGTTTTGGATGATGTACTTCAGTTGCTGCGTCCAGTCGGCGCGCTGCACCAGCGTCGAGAACTTCGTGCCGATTTCATTCTGGCCCATGCCCCCCACTTCGTGGTGATGCACTTCGACCGGAATGCCGATCTGTTCGAGCAGCAGACACATTTCCGAACGGATGTCCTGGAAGGAATCGACCGGCGCGACCGGGAAGTAGCCGCCCTTGGTGCCCGGACGGTGGCCGGTGTTGCCGCCTTCGAATTCCTTCGCCGACGACCACGGTGCTTCTTCCGAACCGATCTTCACGAAGCAGCCCGACTGGTCCGTGTTCCACTGGACCGAGTCGAAAATGAAGAATTCCGGTTCCGGACCGAAGTACGCGGTGTCGCCGAGCCCCGAGCTCTTCAGGTACGCTTCGGCGCGCTTCGCGAGCGAGCGCGGGTCGCGCTCGTAGCCCTTGCCGTCAGCCGGTTCGACGACGTCACAGGTCAGCACGAGGGTCGATTCTTCGTAGAACGGGTCGATGAAGGCCGTGTTCGCGTCCGGGACCAGCAACATGTCCGATGCTTCGATGCCCTTCCAGCCGGCAATCGACGATCCGTCAAACGCATGGCCGCTTTCGAACTTGTCTTCATCGAATGCCGACACCGGCACCGAAACGTGTTGTTCCTTGCCGCGCGTGTCGGTGAAACGGAAGTCGACAAACTTGACGTCTTCGTCCTTGACGAGTTGAATGACGTCGGCCACGGATTTACTCATAACCTATCTCCTGATTAACAATTTCGGCGGATTCAGCCGCCGCCCAATCTAGCTGACCCATCCCGGAACGTCCACTTATATGGCGTCGCGGGCGGAAAATTCTGCCCGGGATAAATCGATCGGCACCAATAAAGCAGATAGTGTGCCACCTCTGGGCCTCGCATGGGCAAATCCGGCGCACACCAGTACGCCGCTTACGTTTGCCGGCCACGCACGAGGCGCGGGCAGACTCGCAAACAAACGTGCGGGCATTGCAACGCACCAATTTCGCGCATTCACCGCTTTGGAAACGACGGTCCCTACCATTGTGGTGCATTCAGCAGGAAATGCACCAAATTTGCGCATCGAGGTTGGGACGGCGCCCGCGACTGCCCGGCGTCGCCAGTCTACACAGGTCTGTGCGCTGCCTGCAGCGCGCTAGAATGATCATTTGGTCCGAAGGAGATTGACGCTCATGAGCACGCTCGAACAGCTTTACGCGAAGGCGGACGCCCGCCGCACCGAGAACCAACTGCCCTACGCGGGCGCGGTATCGCCGGCCGAGGCGTTCGAACTGCTGGAACTCGATCCGCGCACGCGTCTCGTCGACGTGCGTACCCGCGCCGAGCTCGACTGGGTCGGCCGGCCGGTGATCGGTGATGGCCAATACGCGCATGTCGAATGGACGCGCTATCCGGGCGCGGTGCCCAATCAGGAGTTCGTGCAGCAACTCGCGCAGGTCGCCTCGCCCGACACGCCGGTGCTGTTCCTGTGCCGCAGCGCCGCGCGCTCGAAGCTCGCCGCGATCGCCGCGACCCAGGCCGGCTTCACGAAGGCGTATGACCTGCTGGAAGGCTTCGAAGGCGACAAGGACGGCCAGGGGCATCGGAAGACGGTGTCGGGATGGTGTTTTCGCGGCTTGCCGTGGATCGGAGCCTGATGGCGCGTGGCGCACTGCCCGCATCTGCGGAAGCCCGTGGCGCGGCGCTGAAGCACGCCGATTGAAACGGTTCGCGCCGACCACGCATTGATTGCGTCGTCGGCGCGGGTTGTGACACTGCGATGTCGCGGTTCGCGCCAACCTGACCCTCAGGCGCGGACCGCTTGTTTTGTCGAGCGCCGCGCGCGCGCGGCGCTCCATTGTGTTCAGGGCGCGGCCGAAATCCCGAACACGTGCAACTTGCCGGCGCTGACCTGTTTCGGCAGCGTGACGCTCGCCACGAGTTCGCCCGGCGGCATCGCGATGGTCTGCTCCACCGCCATCGCTCGCCCAGTTATATAGCCACGGCACCTCGAAGGTCGGTTCGTCGCCCATATAGAAATTGGGCAGGCTCATCCCCGCGTTCGAACACCGTAAAGAACGCGTTCAGGCGCGACACCGCCGCCGTGTTGCCGCCCAGTTGCGCAAACGGTCCGACCGGGGTTGAACGGCACCATCCACATGTACTGCCCGGCATTGCCTTCGACGTAGTTGTCGGTGCTGCTCTGCGTCTGCGCAATCCAGCTTCCGTCCGAGTTGCGCGCGGCGATCAGAGGCGACGGCAGCGACGTGTTGAGCAGGTTCTGCCAATAGGCCGAGCGGCTCAGCAGCATCTTCTGGATCGTTGAATTGCCCAGTTGGCCGGCAAACTGCGAAATGGCGAAATCGCTGCTCGCGTATTCGAGCGTCGACGATGCCTGCCCCCATTCGCCATTCGTGATGTAGCCGAACTGCAGATAACTGGCGCGGCCGCCGTTCGTGGTCACGCCATTGCACGCCGTTCCGGGAACGTTGGCCATCTTGATCATGTGCTTCAGCGCGCCCGAGGTATCGAACGCTCGCGCGCCGAATGCATAGGCGCCCGCCACGATCAGCGAGCCGGCGTCGCCGGGCATCACGCCATCCTCGACGTTGTCGTTGACCCAATGCGGAATCGCGCCGCACTGATCTGCATCGTTGACTAGCGACTGCACCATATCGCTGGTTTCCTGAGGAAACAGCGTGGCTTTGAGCGCAATCAGCGAGCGATAGATGTCCCAGCCCGAAAAGCTGGTGTACTGCGCCGCGTGGCCCGCGCTAACCGTATGGACCTGCTGGTCGAAGCCGATATATTGGCCGTTGGAATCGCTGAATACGCTCGGCGCCCACAGCGCGTGATAGAACGCCGTATAAAACTTCGTCAGCGCAGTCGTGTCCTGACTACTTACCTGAATCGTATTGAGGGCCCGCTCAGCTTCACGGCTTACCCGTGGCCGCTGCCGAAGCCGCTGCCGCCGCTTCAGGCTCGACGATATCGCCACCGAGCAGATGCACCCCCTCTCGCAGCTTCACGAACGCCGCGGCGACGGCTTCCGGTTCACCCTTCACACCCAGATCGATGTGATGCCGCGCATACACGCCGCCGCGCTCCGCATCCCCGACGCTCGGCAGGCTGAACACCCGCACGCCCGGAAAATCGCGCTCGATTTTCTCCATCAGCGGCGTCACGCGCGACTCCGGCAACTCGAACACCAGCAGCGATTTTTCAGCGTGCGGCGTCGTGTGATGCAGATGCGCGTACCGCGTGTCGAGCACCCACTCGATCATCGGCCAGGCCATCACCGGGAAACCCGGCACGAAATGGTGTTGGCGGATCGAAAAGCCCGGAATCTTGTTGTAGCCGTTCGGAATGATGTCGGCGCCCTGCGGGTACGTGCCCATATTCAGGCGATGCCGGTTCTCGGGCGAGTTCAGATCGAGCGGCGCCGGCGAGTTCGCCGGATACATGTCGCGGATACGCTCCTGAATCAGCTTCGCGGCTTCCGGATGCAGCTCGAGCGGCACGCCGAGCGCGGCCGCCGCGCACTGGCGCGTGTGGTCGTCCGGTGTCGCGCCGATACCGCCCGTCGAGAACACGATGTCGCCCGACGCGAACGTGCGCCGCAGCGTCGCCGTGATGCGCTCCGGATCGTCGCCGATGTACTCCGCCCAGCCGAGCGACAGCCCGCGCCCGCGGAGCAACTCGATGACCTTCGGCAGATGCTTGTCGACGCGTCTGCCCGAGAGGATTTCATCGCCGATGATGATGACGCCAAATGCCATTGCCGCCTCTTTCGTTTGATCAATAGGGAACCGGCGCGACCTCGCGCGCGCCACCAGGCGCTTCCGCCCGCATGCGCTGCAGCGCGCGCAGGCAGTAGTTGCCGAACCATAGCGCCGAGAACACGAGGATGAACGCGTAAATCCAGATCGTCACCGTCGTGATCACCGGGAACAGCACAATCAGCCATACCGACGACGCCCACAACAGCGTCGGCAGCGAACCTAGCAGGCCGCTCACGATACCGATCAGCAGCAACGGCAGCCGGTGGCGCCGCACCAGTTCGCGCCGCTCGTCGCGCGTCGCATGCAACGAGAGCGCGTCGTAGGTCATCACGCGATACGTGAGCCATCCCCACAGCAGCGGCGGAATCAACGCGAAGAACGGCGGCACGAGCCACAGCGGCAACGTGACGATCAGCAGCGCCAGACACAGCAGCGTGGTCCAGAGCGCCTGACCGAGGCTACCGTACCACGTTCCGCCGTGGCGCATCTCCAGCCCGGCGAACTGGCGGGCCGCGAGAAAGCGGATCACGGCCGGCATCGACAGCATGGCGATCAGCAGCAGCACCGTGACGACGATCAGCGGGATCGCCATCGCAATCACGATGAACGGCGCGATGACCGCGTGCAGCGTCGAAAAACCGAGCACGTCGAACAGATGATAAAGCGTGGCGGTGAAAGACCAGTCGTCGAGCCAGGTGCGGGTCGCGCCGGTCAGCGTCTGCCAGAAGAACCACAGGAGTACGCCCCAGCCGACCGTCGCGACGATAAACGGTTTGAAGGTCAGCCAGAGCATGCGCGGATGCAACGCGCTTGCGAGTGCGCGCCCAAACGAGCGCAACAGATCATTCATGCGAGCCAGTGCCTGCGAACGAAACGATGGACGGGAGAATCGCGCCGCGCCCGGGCCAGGCATGCTGGGGCACTGGAGGGTGCGCTCGAACGTGCACAGCATAAACCAAGGGACGCGCCGCCGGCGGAAGCGAGCAGCACGGCGGAGTGCGCGCTCGAATGGATCCGCAGTGGACTCAGAACGGACTCTGAACCGACTCAAACGGCAGCGGTGTCGTTGCCGGGTGCGCGGCGCTTCGATACGAGGCGATGCGCGATGCGCACGAAGGCGAACCAGTGCTGCTCCCAGAATCCATCGCCATAGCGGCGGCCTTCGAGCTGATCGCTGATACCGGTCGGCTCCATATCACGGCTCCACGACACGCTGCGGAACAACATGTCCCACCACGGGAACAGCACGCCGAAATTGCAACCGTATTTGAGCCCTTCATGACCGTACCCGATCGCGTGGTGACGGCGGTGGAACGCCGGGCTGACGAGCAGCCGCTCGCCGAGCCAGCCGTAATACAGGCGGATGTTCGCGTGCTGCACGCTTTGCGCGAGATTCGTGATCGCAACCAGCACGACGAACTGCGACGGCGGCACACCGATCGCGAGCGCGATCATCGCGAAGAACGACGCCTGCAGCAGATCGTCGAGCAGATGGTTGCGATCGTCGGACCACAGCGACATCTGCCGCTGACTATGGTGTACCGCATGCAGCTCCCACCACACGCCGACGCGGTGCTGCCAGCGGTGATACCAGTAGCCGGCGAAATCGAGTACGAGCAGATACATGACGAACGTGACGAGCGGCTGCGTGGTCACGCCGGGCCACAGGTTGTCGAAGTTCAGGTTCGCGATGCCGTGCAGCCGCAGCCAGCCTTGCACGTTGTCGAAGAACGGTTGCAGCGCGAAGAAAAAGAACAGGTTCAGAATGCCGAGCTTGGCGATCCACGTGTACAGCACGTCGACGCGCACGGCCTTGCGGTTCTCCCATTGCTCGACCGGGCGCAGCGCCTCGAGCGGACGCAGGATCGCGTACATCGCGAGCACCTCGAGCACACCGACGATGACCCAGTACAGGCTGTCGTAGGTGTCCTCGTCGTAGTCCATCAGATCGAACCGGAACAGCAGCGGCTGCACCACGTCGACGTACAGCCACGTCTGCGCGGCTGAAACGAAGCTGTCGAGTGAGGAGAAAATCAGATGGAACATGATGCTGGCCTGTTACTTCATCCTTGGTGGCTCGTGGCGTCCTGGCTCTGCCCTGTTGCCCTCAGGCACTGTCGGGCGCCCTCAGGCCCCTCAAGCGCCGTTCGGCGCCGTCACCGGCGCGCGGTCGAAGAAATAGATGCCGTGCGGCGAGCGGCCCACCGCAATGGTCTGGATCAGCTTGCGCGTGTTGAGATCGATGATGCCAACATGCTTCGCGAAGCGGAAGGTCACCCACAGATAGCGTTTGTCGGCGGAAAGTTCCATATCGTCCGGTCCCGGCATCAGGCCGGTGATGTCGCCGACGTTGGTGAGCGTGTCTTCGTCGATGATGCTGATCGTGCTAGCGACGCGGTTCGACACCGCGACATGCTTGCCGTCGGCGAGCGAGCGGAAATTGTGAGCGCCCTTGCCCGTGTGAATTGTCTTGACGACCTTCTGGTTGCGCCAGTCCACCACGGCGACGCAGTCCTCGCCGGTCATGCCGACGAGCAGGTACTTTTCCCCCGGCGTCATCCACAGACCCGCGGGCACCTTGCCGACCTTCATCTTCCATTTGACGGTTTGCGTGGGCAGGTCGATGGCGGCGAGCTCGCCCGAGATCTGCAGCGAGACGAACACCGTCTTGCTGTCATTCGAGAACGCCATGTGGCTCGGCATCACCGCGAGCGGCAGCCGTGAAGCCAGCGTCATCTGGTTTTTCTGGTTGTCGTAGTGATAGATGTCGAGTCGATCGAGCCGCAGTCCCGTAGTGACGAGCCACTTGCGATCAGGCGAAAAACCGATCTGATAGGGATCTTCGATGTTCTCGACCCAGCGCTGTAACTGCCCCGTTTTCGGATCGACGAACATCAGGCTGTTCGACACCGAATTGGCGACGATCAGCGAGGAATTGTCCGGCGTGGCCATCAGGTGATGCGGTTCCTTGCCCGTGGGCACGGTGCCGATGACCTGATGGCTGTTCTCGTCGATCAGGCTCAGCGTGGCCTCGCCGGAATTGAGCACGATCACGTTATTGGCGTGCGCCGCTGGAGAAAAAAAGCCTGCGGCGGCGACCAGCACCGCGGTCGCGGCGAACGTGGCACTCAAGCCGGGAAGAAAAAATTGACGCATGAAAACTCGCTTCGGAGAACAACGGTCATTGTAGAACGTTTGCCGGTCCGGGCGGTTGACGTAAGTCACTGGCGACGACCGAAAAATGACGGGTGCGATGAAGCGCGGCCGCGTGCGGGAGGTTTCGTCTGCCACGTCCGGTTTGATGCTCGCGCCGCGGGTTTTCGAGTGAGGAATCAATGTGCTCTCCCTGTCAGGGTCAATCATGCATCAGCCACACGTTAAAATCGCGCAAATGATTAGCGGGAACAATAAGAATACTCCTCTTTCCTTATCAATAAAAACCTAGCCGTATTAATATATTTTTTAGCCCGATTGAATTTCGGAGTTTGCTGATATCTGAATTGCACGCGGACATCGGAGAATTCTCCATACGCGCCGCCCCGGTAGCGCCTCCCCCATGAATCCCGAGCGTACATCGCCGGGCTGACGCGCGCTCGGCCAAATAACGCAAGCCTTACCAATGACCGGCGTTTTTGTATTTTCAATATTTTCAAACCCACCAGGCAATAACTTCACGTCAAAGTCGGAATACGCGCTGCGTGCCACTAACTACGTGCCACTAACTACAATAATGCGGAGGATTTTTAATTGATGAACAAGAATATTTCGATAATTCGCCATACCACGTCTCAAATAAAAGTCGCAGCGCCGCGAACTGCCTGCCTGCAAACACACCGTGCTTCCGCGCGCCAGAAAAGCATCGCACGGGCGGTTCGAAGTACCGCGGGTGTTGCAATAGCGGCGGCGGCCCTTTACGTCACGGAAGCGACAGGCGCCGGCGTCGATTCCGTCGAGGTAGGCACGGCCAGCGCGCCCGGCGACATCGCGGTCGCGATAGGCGCACAGGCCACCGCAAGCGGCGACTCATCGCTGGCGGTCGGCTCGCAGGCGAACGCGCAAAACGACGGCACGATCGCGTTAGGGGCGAACGCCACGGCGCACGGCGATAGCGCCGTCGCCATGGGCCTCTCCTCTTCCGCACAAGGCGAAGGCGCGAGCGCCTTCGGGCCTTATGCGAATGCGCAAGCGGAACGCGCGACCGCGCTCGGTCTGAACGCGTCGGCGCTTGGCGTCGACTCGGTCGCAGCGGGCTCCGGTTCAATAGCGGCGGACTCGGCCGCCTCCGCGTTTGGCTCCCTATCCACGGCAACCAGCGTCGGATCGACCGCGCTCGGCTATGTCGCGCAGGCCGGAGGCGCCAACTCGCTCGCCGCCGGAGCATGGGCCTCGGCGCTCGCGGACTCGAGCGTCGCGCTTGGCAGTAATGCCGTCGTCAGCGGCGTCGGCGCCATCGCCCTCGGCGTTGCCGCGCAGGCACGCGGCGCCTACGCCAGCGCAATCGGCTTCGGCGCAACGGCCGCGGGAGCCGGCGCGATCGCGCTCGGCAGCAACGCAAACGCGAGCGCCGACAATAGCGTCGCGCTAGGCGCCAACGCCAGCACCACGACGGACCTGTCGCAAAGCGCGTTTGTGCCCGTGGGAACGGGCGCCACCCCGATCGCGGCCTCCAGCGCGACGGGCGAAGTCTCGCTCGGCTCGGCGAACAACGAGCGTCGCCTGACCAACGTCGCCGCGGGCGCCGCGCCCACCGACGCGGTCAACGTGAGCCAGTTGAGCGCGGTCGACAACAAGGTCGATGCACTCGCTCAAAGCAGCGCGCTGCATTACTTCAGCGCTGCTGACCCGGTCGACGGCTCCAACGAGGCGCTCGCAGACGGCACGCACGCGCTTGCCGCGGGCAGCAACGCCAGCGCTATGGGCAGCAACGCAACCGCATTCGGCACCAGCGCCAGCGCCAGCGCATCCGACTCGACCGCGATCGGCGCGGGCGCTGTCGCCGGCACGGCCGACGCGACCTCGCTGGGCGCCTCAGCGTCGGCCTACGGCTCCGGTGCGACGGCGCTCGGCTCCAACGCCACGGCGAACGGCGCCGGCGCCCTCGCGCTCGGCTCCGGTGCCAGCGCAGCCGCCGACAACGCACTTTCGCTCGGATCTAACTCGAGCGCGCTAGTTGCAAACTCCGTCGCGCTCGGCCAGGGCTCGATCGCCGATCGCGCGGGTACCGTGTCGGTCGGTTCAACGGCCAACGAACGCCAGATCACCAACGTCGCGGCTGGCACCGCCGACACCGATGCGGTCAACGTCGCCCAGCTGAAAGCGGTGAGCGACCAGAGCAGCGCGACCGCAGCGAAGCTCGACGGCGCGGTCATGTACGACACGAACGCCGACGGCAGCATCAACCGGAACAGCGTTACGCTCGGCGGCGATACCACGGAGGGCACCGTCATCCACAACGTCGCGGACGGCGTACAGGCGTCCGACGCGGTCAACCTCGGTCAGCTGAACGCGGCGCTCGAAGGCGCGATCAATAACGCGACGATCGGCCCGGCCGACGCGTTGTTCAGCGCGGCAGGCGATAGCGCGACTGAGAGCGCGCAGGCGTCCGGCGCGCACGCGATTGCGGCCGGGGCGAACGCGCGGGCGAGCGGCGTCAACACGGTCGCCGAGGGTGCGAACGCAGAGGCGGCCGGCACGAACGCGATTGCCGTCGGAGCGAATGCACAAGCAAGCGGCGCCAACGCGGCAAGCATCGGAGCGAACGCCATCGCCAGCGGCAACAACGCGACGGCGGTCGGTGCCGCAGCCAGCGCGAGCGCCGACAACTCGGTGGCGTTAGGCCAGGGCTCCGTCGCCGACCGAGCGAACACGGTATCGGTTGGCGCGGCGGGCCAGGAACGCCAGATCGCCAACGTCGCGGCCGGCGTACGAGGCACCGACGCGGTCAACGTCAATCAGTTGCAGCAAAGCGTGAGCGGCGCGATCAGCGCGTCGAATCGCTATACCGACGACCAGATCCGCTCCGCCCGTCGGGACAGCTACGGGGGCACGGCATCGGCGCTCGCGATGGCAGCTTTGCCGCAAGCGGTCCTGCCGGGACACGGCATGGTCGCCATGGCGGGTGGCACGTACGGCGGTCAATCTGCGCTCGCAATCAGCGTGTCGCAGTTGTCGGACACCGGCAAATGGATCTACAAGGTCCAAGGCAGCACCGACTCTCGCCGACAGTTCGGTGCATCGATCGGCGCGGGGATGCATTGGTGAAATCAGCTCGTGCGAACGTATCGGACCGAGTCCGGCCGCGGCGGCGTTCAGAGGACGCTCGGTGTACCCCGCGCGCACCGGTGCGCGGGCCCGCTCATCGGCCGCGGCGCACACCCAGTGTCCAGCGTCCGCGAGCGAGCGCCCTGGCTTTAGCGCTGCATCGACTCCCACACCTTGTGCAGGCGCTTCACCGAAACCGGCATCGGGGTGCGCAACTCCTGCGCAAACAGCGAGATGCGCAATTCTTCGAGGAGCCAGCGGAATTCCGCAAGCCGCGGATCCACGACGCCGCCGCGCTGCGACACCGCGCGCTGATAGTGCTGCAGCAGCGGCTGGAATTCGGCGAACTGGCGCGCGTCGCGTATGGCGTCCGCGCGCAGCTTGTCGATACGCAGCGCCATCCCCTTCAGATAACGCGGGAAATGTGCGAGTTGGGCATACGGCGTATCGACGACAAAACGCTTGCCGATCAGCGCATCGAGCTGATTCTGCAGATCGGTGTACGCGGCCACGAATGGCTTCGCCTGCAGGAGCTTCTTCGTCAGGCTCGCGTATTCGCCAAGAATCTGACCGACCAGCCGCGAAATTTCCTGCGCGAGCAACGTGAGGCGGCTACGCCCTTCGTCGCGGCGGACATGGAAGCTCGCATCGTCGTCGGGCAGCGGATCCTGCAGACACGCGCGGTCGAGTGCGGTGTCGATCAGCTGATCGCGCAGCTCCTCCTGCGTGCCGCGCGGCATGAACTGCATGGCCATTTCGCGCAGGCCTGGCAGATTCTTCTCCAGATACTTGATCGGCTCCTTCAACTGCAGCGCGAAGAGCCGACGCAAGCCCGCCCGATGAATCCGCGCGGCTTCTTCCGGCGAATCGAACACCTCGACGTCGCAATGGGTGCCACGGTCCACGAGCGCCGGGTAGCCAAACAGCGTCTGACCACCACGGCGAATTTCGAGCAACTCGGGCAACTTGCCGAAATTCCACGTGGTCAGGTTTTCATACAGCGCGGTGGCTGGTGCGCCTTCGGGTGTCGCGGGTTGCGGCGCGGCCGCGCCCTTGCCGCGCGACGCGCCACTCTGAGCCAAATCTGGAGAGCGTGCAGGTGCCGCAACACCGCCGCCGCCCGCGTCGGCCAAGGCGGCGCCCGCCGCGCCCGAAACGAGCTTCTGGAAATGCTGCTGCGCCTGAGCGCCGAGCTCGGCGCGCAGTTGCGACAAATTGCGCCCCATCGCGAGCTGCCGGCCATGTTCGTCGATGACCTTGAAGTTCATGAACAGATGCGCGGGCAGCGTCTCGAGCTTGAAGTCGGACTGCTTCATCGTGACCTGGGTCTGCTCGCGCAGGTCGGCGATCAGCGCCTCGAGCAAGCCTCCTCCTCCGAAGCGCTGTGCGCCGTGCCGTTCGGCGAAGCCCGCCGCGTACTCGGGGAGCGGCACGCAATGCCGACGCAGCTTTTGCGGCAGCGACTTCAGCAGCAACTGCGCCTTTTCTTTCAGCATCCCGGGCACGAGCCACTCACAGCGGCGCGCGTCGACCTGGTTCAGCGCGTACAGCGGCACTGCGAGCGTCACGCCGTCGCGCGGCGTGCCCGGCTCGAAGTGGTAGGTCAGCGCCATCTCGATGCCCGCCATCGTCAGCCGCTTAGGGAACAGATCCGTCGTGACACCCGCCGCCTCGTGCCGCATCAGATCGTCTCGGGACAAATACAACAGCCGCAGCTTGTCCTCCGCCTGGCCGCTCTTTTCGACCTCGTCGCGATACCAGCGCTCGAACGCGGCGCCGGTATGGATGCCGTCCGGCAGCGCCTGATCGTAGAACGCGTAGATCAACTCGTCGTCGACCAGCACGTCCTGGCGGCGCGACTTGTGCTCGAGCTGCTCGATGTCGGCGAGCAACTTGCGGTTGTGCGCGAAGAACGCAAGCTTCGTGTCGAACTCGCCTTCGACGAGCGCACCGCGAATGAACAGCTCGCGCGCCCGCGCCGGGTCCTGCTTGCCGAATGCGACGCGCCGCCGGTGATAGATCGGCAGGCCGTACAGCATCGCGCGCTCGAACGCGGACACCTGCGCCGCGCGCTTTTCCCAATGCGGCTCGGACAACGACTTCTTGAGCAGATGCGCGCCGACCTTCTCGACCCACTCCGGCTCGATTTTCGCGATACAGCGCGCGTACAGACGGCTCGTTTCAACGAGCTCGGCGGCCATCACCCACTTGCCTGCTTTTTTCACGAGCGCCGAGCCGGGCCACAAGTAGAACTTGATGCCGCGCGCGCCGAGGTAGTACGGCTCGTCGTCGGCTTTCAGGCCGATGTTGCCGAGCAAACCGGTCAGCAGCGCCAGATGGATCTGCTCGAATGTTGCCTCCGCTTCGTTCAGCCGCCAGCCGTGCTCGCGCACCACCGTCAGCAGCTGCGAGTGGACGTCGCGCCATTCGCGCAGCCGCAGTTGCGACAGGAAGTTCTTGCGGCACTCGTCCTGCAGCTGCCGGTTCGATTTCTTGTGCGCGATCGCTTCGTCGAACCAGTTCCAGATCTTCAGCCACTGCAGGAATTCGGAGCGCTCGTCGGCGAACCGGCGATGCGCCTGGTCCGCCTGCTCCTGCGCTTCGATCGGGCGATCGCGCGGGTCCTGCACGGACAGCGCACTCGCGATGATCAGCACTTCCTTCAGCGCCTGCTGGTCGCGCGCGGCGAGGATCATGCGGCCAACGCGCGGATCGAGCGGCAGTCGCGCGAGTTCGCGGCCGAGCGGCGTCAGGTGGGTGTCGTCGTCGACGGCGCCGAGCTCGTTGAGCAACTGGTAGCCATCGGAAATCGCACGGCCCGGCGGCGGTTCGATAAACGGGAAGGTTTCGATCGCCGTCAGATGCAGCGACTTCATGCGCAGAATCACCGAAGCAAGCGACGAGCGCAGAATTTCCGGATCGGTGAAGCGCGCGCGGCCCTGGAAGTCGCTGTCCTCATACAGACGAATGCAGATGCCATCGGCGACCCGGCCGCAACGCCCTGCGCGCTGGTTCGCGGCGGCCTGCGAAATCGACTCGACCTGCAACTGCTCGACCTTGTTGCGATACGAGTAGCGCTTCACGCGCGCAAGGCCGGTGTCGACCACGTAGCGGATGCCGGGTACCGTCAGCGAAGTTTCGGCGACGTTGGTCGCGAGCACGATGCGGCGCGCGTTCGACGCGCGGAACACGCGCTCCTGCTCGGCGGCCGAGAGCCGCGCGAACAGCGGCAGGATCTCCGTGTGGGGCGGATGATGTTTGCGCAGCGCCTCGGCGGCGTCGCGAATCTCGCGCTCGCCGGGCAGGAACACCAGTACGTCGCCGGGGCCTTCGCGGCACAGTTCGTCGACAGCGTCGACGATCGCCTCCATCAGATCACGATCAGTCTCGCGCTGCGTCTTCGGGCGCTCGCGGCCAGACGAGGTTGCACCCGAGGTCCCTTGCGCCGCCTTGACCGCCGGGCTGTCCTCGACGACCGGACGGTAACGTACCTCGACCGGATACATCCGGCCGCTCACTTCGATCACCGGCGCGGGTTTGTCGTCGCTGCCGAAATGACGCGCAAAACGGTCGGCGTCGATCGTCGCCGAGGTGACGATCAGCTTCAGGTCGGGACGCCTGGGAAGAATCTCCTTCAGGTAGCCGAGCAGAAAATCGATGTTGAGGCTGCGCTCGTGTGCTTCGTCGATGATCAGCGTGTCGTAGGCATTCAGCAGCGGATCGGTCTGCGTTTCCGCAAGCAGAATGCCGTCGGTCATCAGCTTGACCGATGCGCCCGGCGCGAGGTTGTCGTTGAAGCGCACCTTATAGCCGACCACTTCGCCGAACGGCGTGCCGAGTTCCTCGGCGATACGGCGCCCGGTCGCCGACGCAGCGATCCGGCGCGGCTGCGTATGGCCGATCAGACCATTGCCGCCGGCACCGAAACCACGGCCAAGCGCGAGGCAGATTTTCGGCAACTGCGTGGTCTTGCCCGAGCCGGTTTCGCCCGACACGATCACGACCTGATTCTCCGCGATCGCCCGCGCGATCTCGTCGCGACGACCGGAGACAGGAAGCGCTTCGGGAAACGTGACCGGTGGAATCGGATTCGGCTCGACGACCCGCGACGGCCGCGCTTCGCGCGGCGCGCGAGGTTGTTCCTTGCGCGGCTCGCCCGATTGTTTGTCGCGCGATCCGTGACGTTGCTCGCCTCGGGTCGATCCGCGTTGTTGCTCGCTACGTGGCCCGCGATCTCCCTGTTCGTTGCGAGACGCACGACGCTGTTCAACACGAGGCGTGTCCGAGCGCGCGTCGCGGATTTCATTGCGCTGCTCGCTTTGCCGCGCATCACCTCCCTCGTCGCGAGCCTGCTTGCCATGCTCACCGCGAGGCGCGGCCGAAGGCGTATTGCGGCTCCCTTCAGGCGGCACCTTTCGCGCAGACGCGCCCGCCCCCCGACGCGCGTCACGCGCCTGATCGGGTTTCGCATCCTGCGCTGGCCGGCGCATCGTGTCGCCGGGGTTGGCCGGCTCGCCGGCCGACGCCGGTTTCTCGTTCGCCCCAGCGGGACTTTTGGGTACATTCGACATGGGGGCGCATTATAATCCCCGGCATGAATTCCCAAACCGACCTCGTCCCCGCGCCCGCGAGCGTCCCGGCCCCCGCCGACTCGCCGGAAACCCTCGCCCAGCACGCGCAATTCGTCGACTGGATGCGTTCCGTCGCCCCGTATATCCACGCGTTCCGAAACAAGACATTCGTCGTGGGTTTCGGCGGCGAAGTGGTGCATCAGGGGCTGCTGAATGCGCTCGTGTCCGACATCGCGCTGCTGCAGGCAATGGGCATCCAGATCGTGCTCGTGCATGGCTCGCGCCCGCAGGTCGAGGAGCAGATGAGCCTGCACGGCGTCGAATCGGAGTTTTCACACGGCATGCGCATCACCGACGCGCGCGCGCTCGAGTCCGCGAAGGAGGCGGCTGGCGAAGTGCGTCTCGACATCGAAGCCGCGATCAGCCAGGGTCTGCCGAACACGCCAATGGCGCACGCGCACATCAGCGTCGTATCGGGCAACTTCGTGACGGCGCGCCCCGTCGGCATTCTGGACGGCGTCGACTTCCAGCACACGGGCCTCGTGCGCAAGATCGACGCGGATTCGATCCGACACTCGCTTGCGAGCCGCAAGCTCGTGCTGCTGTCGCCGCTCGGCTTCTCGCCCACCGGTGAGGCATTCAATCTGTCGATGGAAGACGTGGCCTCGGCCGCGGCGATCGCGCTGCGCGCCGACAAGATCGTGTTCCTGACCGAAACGCCGGGCCTGATGGAAACCGGCGAAAGCGGCACCGAGCTGATCCGCGAACTGTCGCTCGACGACGCCTACAAGCTGCACGAAAGCGGCGAAGTGACTGGCGACGCCGCGTTCTACCTGAAGCATTCGATCCGCGGCTGCCGCGGCGGCGTGCCGCGTGCGCACATCATCCCGTACGCGCTCGACGGCAGCCTGCTGCTCGAACTGTTCCTGCACGATGGCGTCGGCACGATGATTTCGTACGAGAACCTCGAAAGCCTGCGCGAAGCAACGCCGGACGACGTCGGCGGCATTCTCGCGCTGATCGAGCCGCTCGAAACAGACGGCACGCTGGTACGGCGCGGCCGTCACCAGATCGAACGCGATATCGACCATTTCTCGGTAATCGAGCACGACGGCGTGCTGTTCGGCTGCGCGGCGCTGTATCCGTATCCGCAGGAGCGCATCGGCGAAATGGCGTGCCTGACCGTCGCGCCCGAAGCTCAAGGCACCGGCGACGGCGAGCGCCTGCTCAAGCGCATCGAACAGCGCGCGCGGGCACGCGGCCTCACGCGCATTTTCGTGCTCACCACGCGCACCGAACACTGGTTCCTGAAGCGCGGCTTCGTCAAGGTTACGGTCGACGACTTGCCCGAAGACCGCCGCCGACTCTATAACTGGCAGCGCAAATCGCTCGTGCTGATGAAACAGCTTTGAGTACTTCGTGATCGCCCCCATCTGATCCGAACCGGCGTCTGCCCGCCCCACATCGATTACAGGAGAAGCACAGCATGACTCGTATGGTTCAATGCGCGAAGCTCGGCAAGGAAGCCGAAGGCCTCGATTTCCCGCCGCTGCCGGGCGAACTCGGCAAGCGGATCTACGAAAGTATCTCGAAGGAAGCCTGGCAGAGCTGGTTGAAGCAGCAGACCATGTTGATCAACGAAAACCGCCTGAACATGGCCGATCCGCGCGCGCGGCAGTATCTGATGAAGCAGACCGAAAAGTTCTTCTTCGGCGAAGGCGCGGATACCGCGTCGGGCTACGTGCCGCCGTCGGCCTGAGCTTGCCTCGTCGAGGACGACACGACACGACGCGTCGCCCAAACCGAGCAAACACACGCCTGAAAGTCCGCGCCGCAAGCGCGGATTTTTTTCGCACCAACATCGGCCGCGCATCGCGCCCGCCGCTCGCGTCGTCTTCGCCTCAAAAAGCGCTCGCCAATGTTCTAAGCGGTCCGTTTTTCAGGGCCGTTCCGACCCCGCCAGATCTCCCGTCCCGCAACGGATCGAGTCCCATTGGCGGCCCCGCCTCGCACTGCCGATTTGCATGATCCTCTGGCATCGTGCTAACATGTGCCCTCGTTTCAGCCGCAATTCACCTTCATTCGTGTTCTTTCAAGTTGGTTCATCGTGTGTTTTTCCGCGCACGCGCCATCCTGAATTGAACTGTTTTTAAACAAGAAGGCTCGTCGGTCGTTTCCCCGCCTAAAGCGGAAAATTCAAGACCGGCCTTTTTCGTTTCAAGCCTTCAGTGGCGCATGGGTCAGTTTCCCGCCAGCCCCGCGTCCCTCATGCATCTGCCCCCCTTCCACGGCCACGCAGGTGCAACAGTCAGCACAATCTAGTCGAGTGTTTTTTCGCGAACTTACCGCGAGGCACGGGCGTTTGCTTCTTTTCGCCATCCGTTGCGCCGCCGGATAACCGGTGCCGCGAATAGTCTCGCCTTGCTCACGAAATTACACTTCCCAGCAAAACCGTGGCGGAACGCATCACGAGTTTCGTCGCAGTCATTGGAGTTTCAACCTTGACCGCTTCCAGCAACGGCTTCTGGCGACATCACAAACCGGAACAGCGTCTTTCCCTCGACGACATCACCGTCGTCGATCACTCCCTCCTGAAACGGGCCGTCGGCGCCATGGCGCTCGGCAACGCGATGGAATGGTTCGATTTCGGCGTGTACAGCTACATCGCGGTCACGCTCGGCAAGGTGTTCTTCCCCTCGTCGAGCCCTTCGGCGCAACTCATTGCGACCTTCGGCACGTTTGCCGCGGCGTTTCTCGTGCGGCCGATCGGCGGCATGGTATTCGGGCCGCTCGGTGACCGCATCGGCCGTCAGCGCGTGCTGGCAATGACGATGATCATGATGGCCGCGGGCACCTTCGCGATCGGCCTGATCCCCAACTACGCGACGATCGGCATTCTCGCGCCGGCGCTGTTGCTGCTTGCGCGCCTCGTGCAGGGCTTCTCGACCGGCGGCGAATACGGCGGCGCCGCGACCTTCATCGCCGAATTCTCGACCGACAAGCGCCGCGGCTTCATGGGCAGCTTTCTCGAGTTCGGCACGCTGATCGGCTACGTGCTCGGCGCGGGCACGGTCGCGCTGCTGACGGCGACGCTGTCGAATGACGCGCTGCTGTCCTGGGGCTGGCGCGTACCGTTCCTGATCGCCGGACCGCTCGGCCTGGTGGGTCTCTACATCCGCATGAAGCTCGAGGAAACGCCCGCGTTCAAGAAACAGGCCGAAGAGCGCGAAGCCGAGGACCGCGCGCTGCCCAGCCAGTCGTTGCGCCAGCTGCTCGTGCAGCAGTGGAAGCCGCTGCTGCTGTGTGTCGGCCTCGTGCTGATTTTCAACGTGACCGACTATATGGCGCTCTCGTATCTGCCGAGCTATCTGTCCGCCACGCTGCACTTCAACGAAACGCACGGTCTATTCCCCGTGCTGCTCGTGATGATCCTGATGATGCCGATGACGCTCGCCGCCGGCCGTCTGTCCGATGCGATCGGCCGCAAGCCCGTGATGCTGCTCGGCTGCGTCGGTCTGTTCGCGCTGTCGATTCCCGCGCTGCTGCTGATTCGGATGGGCACGGTGCTGCCGGTGTTCGGCGGTCTGATGATTCTCGGCGTGCTGCTGTCGTGCTTCACCGGGGTGATGCCGTCGGCGCTGCCGGCGCTGTTCCCGACCCGGATCCGCTACGGCGCGCTCGCGATCGGCTTCAATATCTCGGTGTCGCTGTTCGGCGGCACGACGCCGCTCGTGACCGCATGGCTCGTCGACCGGACCGGCAATCTGATGATGCCCGCGTACTACTTGATGGGCGCATCGCTGATCGGCATCGTGTCGGTGCTCGCGCTGCGCGAAACCGCGCGCAAGCCGCTGCTCGGCTCGGGTCCGTGCGTCGCGACGCGCGCTGAAGCGCACGCGGTGCTGCGCGGTGAGCGCGAGGCCGAGGAGATGGATGAACGGTTCGCGGCGGCTGCGACCGCGCGTGCCTGACCTGCGCAGTCATCACGTCAGGCGTAGTTTCTGAAGCGGGCCGGCGACATTCGCCGGCCCGCTTTTTTACGTCAACAGCGAATCGAACGTCGCGCCAACCTGCGCGCCTTCGACGGTCAGCGTGCCCGCGCACACCGGCAGCCTGAAGCGCCGCGGCCCCGCGCTGCCAGGATTGACGTACAGCACGCCGTCGCGCTCGGCGATCGACGGCTTGTGCGAGTGGCCGCTCACCACGACGCGAATGCCATCGTGCTGCGGCACGCAGCCCAGCTCGGCGATGTCGTGCACGACCAGAATCGTCACCTGCTGGATCGTCAGCCGCGCATGCGTCGGTAGAGACGCGGCCCAGTCACCGGTATCGTTGTTGCCGCGCACCGCGGTGAGCGGCGCGATCCGCGCGAGCGCGTCGAGCACGTCCGGGTTGCAGATATCGCCCGCGTGAATGATCGCGTCGCAGCCGTCGAGATAGCGCAACGCTTCGGGACGCACGAGGTTGTGCGTATCCGAGATGAGCCCGATGCGGGTAGCGGTCGAAGGTGAGCGATGTGAAGCCATGCGCAGTCTCACTCGGTCTGCGGCTGCGCCAACTCTCGCGCCGCCGCCTGGGCACGGCGCTGCCCAGCCAGCATGCGCCGCGTCAACCCCTGCACGACGACCGACACCACCGCCGCGCACGCAAACCCCGTCGCCACACCGTAGTGCGGCAGCAGCATCGCCGTCACCGCGAAGAACGCCGCGAACGAGCCGCGCCCGACCACCATACCGCGCATCAAGAGCGCGACGAAGTCCGCGCCGTGCGCACGCTGCGCCGACACCGCGAGCACGATGCCGAGCAGCGGGAACACCGACACCACGCCACTCCACGCCGCGCCCATCGATGCCGAGGCAGCCGTCACCGCGAGCGTCAGCAATGCGCCCGCGAGCATCCGCACGGCCAGATCCGCGCGCCCGACGCGCGCCGCCGGCACATGGCCCGTCGCGCGCGGCAAGCAGCTCTGCGACACCGCGACGGCCACGCACGCCGCCGCCAGCGCCCACCCAAGCGAGCCGGGCATCCGCACAATCAGCAGTCCCGCGCCGAGCCAGCCGGCCATGCCCGCGACCAGTGCGAGCGGCCAGTCGAAGCGTCGGCAGCTCCATCCGTAAGCAAGATTGAATGCCTCGGATGCGGCGATCGCCGCAACCGACGCCGCCGACGCCTGCGCCGCGAACGCCGGCCCGCGCTCGACTGCGAGCAGCAGCATGATCGGTCCGGCGACGACCGGCAGTCCCGCGAGCCATCCCGCGACCGACGGCCCCCAGACGCGCGCGGCCGCCGTCAGCGCGGCGAGAAAGGCCGGCACCAGCACGAGCTTCAGCGCGAGCAGCATGCTCAGGCCTCCAGCACGTGTTCGATGCGACGGTCCGGTACGAACCACCACGCGGCGGCGAGCGCGTACAGCACGGCCGACGCCCACGGCACGACGAACGCGAGCCCGATGCCGGTCAGGTAAATGACGACGGAGACCTTGCCCTTGAAGTCGTTGCCGAGCGCTTTGGCCAGCGTCGAGTCGTGTCCATGCTGCGAAATCAGCGTGCGCGTCAGGATGAAATACGCGATCGCCGCCATGAACAGCACGATGCCGTACATCGCGGTCGGCCACGCGGCCAGATGGTTTTCGCCGACCCAGTGCGTCACGGCCGGCAAGAGGGATAGCCAGAACAGCAGATGCAGGTTCGCCCACAACACCTTGCCGTTGACCTTCTGCACCGCATGGAACATGTGATGGTGATTGTTCCAGTAAATGCCGACGTAGACGAAGCTCAGCACGTATGCGCAGAATACCGGTACGACCGGGCGCAGCGCCGCGAGATCGTGGCCTTCGGGCACCTTCAGCTCGAGCACCATGATCGTGATGATGATGGCGATTACGCCATCGCTGAAGGCTTCGACGCGTCCCTTGCCCATGCGAGTCCCGAAGATCAATGCGGTGGGGCGCACAGCCCGCCTTCGCCTTGCGCGCGGGCCGCGCCGCTGCCGATTATCGGTGATGGTGTGAGGATTTGTCGATGCGCGAGAGCCGGACGCGCGGATGGCTCGATCCGCCGCGGCTCACGGGTAATGGACGGCGAGCCACACGCTCGGCTCGGTGTCGCTCGTCCATGCGACGCGGTGGCGGCAATGCGCCTCGATCAGCACGTGATCGCCGGGCTTCATCCGATGCGGCTCGGGGTCGCCGTCGAATTCCAGTATCGCCGCGCCGGTGAGCAGCACGACCCATTCGGCGCGCGGGCTCTCGTACCAGAAGCCGGGCGGACTCGCCTGCCCGGTCGAGACGATCCGCTCGATCGTCACGCCGCCCCGCTCGACGAGCGCGTCGACCTGCTCCTCGGGCGTCGTCCCCAACTGCGCGACGAGGTCGAACAGATTGCCGCTGTTACGTGCGGGTTTGAGCGGGCCTGTCATCAGCGTGTCGCGCCAGCGTCAAGGCAGTTCATTGCATCGGCTTGAGCCCATCGAGCAGCGTCGGCACCAGTTCGCTGATGGTCGGATGCACGTGCATGGCGTATTGCAAAGTCGGATACGGCGCGCCTGCGGTCATGATGTCGACGAACGTATGGATCGCCTCGTCGCCCTCGATGCCGTGAATTGCCGCGCCGAGTATCTGTTTGCTGTTCGCATCGACGAGCGCCTTCATGAAGCCGTCGGTCTCGCCACGCTCGCTCGCACGGCCCACGCGCGACATCGGCATCGTCGCGATCAGCGCTTCGCGGCCGCTGTTGCGCACCTCCTGCTCCGACATGCCGACGCGCGCGAGCGGCGGATCGACGAACACCGCATACGTCATGATCCGCGTGTCGACGCTGCGCGCGCCGCCGTCGAGCAGGTTCGCCGCGACGATCTGGTAGTCGTCGTAGGACGTGTGCGTGAACGCGCCGCGACCGTTCACGTCGCCGATCGCCCAAACGCCCGGCACGCTGGTGCGCAACTGGCCGTCGACGATGATCGTGCCGTGCCGGTCGGTCTCGATGCCGGCGACGTCGAGGCCGAGATCGTCGGTATTCGGCCTGCGGCCGGTGGCCAACAGCAGGTGCGACGCCTCCATGGCCGGGATGTTCTGCTCGAAGCCGATGCACACGTCGTTCGCATGATGCGCATGCGGCTCGACGCGCGTCGGCTGCACGCCGAAATGAAACTCGACGCCCTCGCGCGCGAGCACCTTCTGCACCGACTCCGCGAAATCGGCATCCTCGCGGTTCAACACGCGCTCGCCGCGCACCAGCACACTGACGCGGCTCCCGAAGCGGCGAAACACCTGCGCGAATTCGAGCGCGATATAACTGCCGCCGACGATCACCAGATGATCCGGCAACGCGGTCAGTTCGAGCAGCGTCGAGTTCGTGTAGTACGGAATCCGCTGGATGCCTTCGAGCGGCGGCACGACGGCGCGCGTGCCGGTGTTGATGAAGATTTCGAACGCGCTGAGCTCGTTCAGCAATTCCCCGTCGCGCCCGCAGATAGCGAGCGTGCGCGCGCCGGTGAAGCGCGCGTGGCCGTTGAACACCGTGATGTTTTCCGTGCCGCGCAGCCATTTTTCGACGCCGCTGCGCGACTCTCCGATGATCCGGTCCTTGCGCGCCTTCACGGCCGCCAGATCGACGCCGACCGAACCCACCTGCACGCCGAGCTCCGCCGCATGGTGCGCAACGTGCGCCGCGCGGGCGCTCGCCACATAGGATTTGGTCGGCGTGCAGCCGACGTTCACGCAAGTGCCGCCGAACTCCGCGCGTTCGATCACCGCGGTGCGGCGCCCGCTTTGAGCGAGGCGCACGGCGAGCGGCGAACCGCCTTGTCCGGTACCGATCACGACTGCGTCGAAGTGCTGTGGCATGGCAACTCTCCCCGGCTGGGTGCAGGTCGTAGCATCTTACGCTTAGTGCCACGCGCTGCCATGTCATGTCTGGTTGTGCGGGCGCTTTGGCGACGGCCCGTCTTCCCACGCGCCGCGCGCGAGGCGGCGCCAATCAGTTGGGATTACTGCGTATGCTGCGCGGGAAATCTCAGGCGTGGCAATGAACCGCGCAAATCAACTCGCGCGAACGTTGCAGTGCGGCCTGCGCGCCGCGCGCCGCGAACACCCAGCCGACCTGGCCGAGATTGAAGTCCTGCGACACCATCACCTGCATCAGCGCGACCATCGGCAGTACGACCGCTGGCCGGTAAAACTGGTTTCTGATCAACTCTGACATGACGACCCCCAAACGCGGGGCGCCGCTTCGGCACCGCGCACCAATAATGTTTCGATGGGGGAATTTTAGGGAGTGCGTCGCCGCCGATAAATAGCGGCAACGCGAAGTCACTTGTTCGGCAATCTGAACAATCGCGTCAGGACGCCTTCGCCATGCCGATCAGCTGCGCGTCGTACAGCGTGCGCGCATACGCGCTCGCGCCGACCGGCCGGCTGTACAGGTAGCCCTGCTGCTTGTCGCAATCGATCGCGCGCAGGAACGCCGCCTGCTCGACGGTCTCGACGCCCTCGGCGGTGACGTTCATGCCGAGCGAGTGCGCCATCGCGACGACCGCCTGCGTGATCGCGACCGAATCGCGATGATCGGGCAGCCCCGCGACGAACGAGCGGTCGATCTTCAGGTTATGCAGCGGAAAGCGCTTCAGGTACGACAGCGACGAATAACCGGTGCCGAAATCGTCGACCGAGACGCGCACGCCCATTGCGTTCAGCGCGCTCAGCATCGGCAGCACGGTATCGCTGTCGCTCATCAGCAACCGCTCGGTGATCTCGAGTTCGAGCGCGGCCGGTTCGAGCCCGGACTGCGCAAGACAACGTTCGATGCGCTCGAGCAGCCCGTCGTTGAACTGCCGCGGCGACAGATTGACCGCGACGACCAGATGCGGCGCGAGCGAGCGCCGCCACTGCGCGACCTGCTGGCAGGCGTGCTCGAGCACCCAGTCGCCGATCTCGACGATCAGCCCGGCATCCTCGGCGACCGGAATGAATTCGCCCGGCGACACGTTGCCCAGCTCGCTGTTGTACCAGCGCAGCAGTGCTTCCGCACCGATCGTGCGGCCGCTCTGGCTATCGACGATCGGCTGGTACACGAGGCTCAGCTCGTTGGCCGCGAGCGCGCGCCGCAGCGACTGTTCGATCGTGAAACGCCGCTGCAGATGCTGGTTCAGCTCGGCGGTGAAGAACTGGAAGTTGTTGCGGCCCCGCTGCTTCGCGTGATACATCGCCGAATCGGCGTTGCGCATCAGCGTCGCGACGTCCTGGCCGTCTTCGGGAAACAGGCTGATGCCGATCGACGCGCCCAGGTAGTACTCGTTGCCCGCCACCGCGAATGGCACCGCGATCATGTCCAGAATGCGGTGCGCGAGGCCGATCAGCTCGCCGGTATTGCCGTACGCACTGGCGACGATCACGAACTCGTCGCCGCCGACGCGCGCCAGCGTGTCGCCGCACCCGACGCAGGCCGACAGCCGTTCGGCGACGCTGCACAGCAAGGCGTCGCCGGCTTCGTGACCGGCGGTGTCGTTGACCTTCTTGAAGCTGTCGAGATCGACGAACAGCACGGCGACGCTGGTGAGCTCGCCGTCATGGTCGCCGGCGGCGCACGGCGCGAACAGGTCGCGCATCCGCTCGGTCAGGTAGGCGCGGTTGTAGAGGCCGGTCAGCGAATCGCGCGTGGCGAGGTACTTCAGCTGGCGCTGCGCCTCGCGCACCGGCCCGATGTCGGAAAACGAAATCAGCACGGAGTCCGGCTCGCTGTCGCCGGGCCGCAGGATCGGCACGACGTTCTGCGTGATCCACACGACCTCGCCGCCGATCAGTTCGAGGCCGACCGTCACGCCGAGCATCGGCTTGCCGGTCGCAAAGACCTGCGAGACCGGACGGTTGACTTCGCCGATGACCGAGCCGTCCTCGCCGAACGCGCGTGTCATCACGGTCCGCATGCTGCTGCCGACGACCTCCGGTGTCACGTGCAGCATGCGCTGCGCACTCGGATTGCAGGCGAGCACGATGCCGGTGCGCGACTGCACGACGATGCCCTCGCTGAGATGATCGACGACCAGCCGGTGACGCTCCTCGCTATGCGCGAGGCGCTGCGCCATCGCGTCCTGATGGACTGCGAGGCCGACGCTGCCGCCGATGTCGCGCAGCATCGCCTCTTCCTCGGGGGTCGGACAGCGGGTGGCGCGGTAGTAAACGGCGAACGCGCCGAGCACGATGCCCGCGTCGTTTTCGAAGGGCACGGACCAGCATGCGCGCAAGCCGTGCGGCAACGCGAAATCGCGGAAGTTTTCCCACAGCGGATCGGATTCGATGTCGTCGACGATCACCAGACGCCGCTCGAACATCGCCGTGCCGCACGAGCCGACGCCCGGACCGATCGCCGCGCCCTCGATCGCGGCGCTGTACGCGGGCGGCAGCGACGGCGCGCCGCCGACGCGCACATGCACGCCGTCCGGGTCGAGCAGCAGGATCGAGCAGCACGCGCCGTCGCCGAGCAGCGCCTCGGCGCGACGGCAGACTTCGTCGAGCAGTTCGGGCAGCGGCGTGTTGCGGGTGATCAGCCGCAACACGCCGCGCTCGGACGCGAGTACCTCCTCGGCCCGTTCCGGCCGATAGCGGCCGCCCTCCGGCGCAGCTGTCGTTGTGCCACGTGATGTTGCTTCGCAAATCATAGTTGCGCCCCCCAACCCAACATCGGCAAGTTAGTGTACGCGGCACACCGGGGTTTACGCTAAGTCCAGCGTGAAAATCTGCCATGCATCGCGTGCGGACGGCTCCGGTGTGGCGTGCCAGCATCGGTTGATGCCGGTACGACGGGCGACGGCAGTGCGGGCGCCGTCTGTTCGTGGCCCGCAGGCGCCGCGGCGGCTCGACGCTGGGCCGGCAGTTGCGCGACGATCGGGTAGTCGGCCGCAGGGCCCGCGCGCAGGTTGGACCCGCTGTTCGTATAGGCCTGTGACTGCGCGCTGGCCGCGCCGGGTAAAGTCAGAAGGCCCGCTGCCATGCAAAGACCGATCACGAGTCGTCGTTGCATTCGTTCTCCCTCTTTCGATGGCCGCCTTTGACCACGCCGGCCCAAGTGCCCCCACTTCCATCATATAGACGTTGCGCCTACTTCATGACACGCGAAGGTGCGCGAGCGCCGACCTGGGCCGGCAGCCCGCGCGGCAACATCTGGTAACGACCCGCCCGAATTCCCGCGTTGTTCGGACGTCCGCGAGGCGCGCGACCGGTCGATCATCGGCGGCATGATCAACCGATGCACCGCCCGGACCCTGATGACCCTCTTCCGCCCCCTCCTGATCGCCGGACTGCTGCTCGCGCATCCGTACGCCAACGCTGCGAGCTTCGATTGCCAGCGCGGCCGCTCGCCGGCCGAGCGCATGATTTGCGGCGACGCCGCCCTGTCGACGCTCGACGACACGTTGGGCCAACTCTACTGGAAGGCACGTCGGCGAGTCGCCCAGCGCCGCGCGTTCATCGACGACAACGACAGCAAGTGGGCCTGGCGCGAAGCGAACTGCCGCGACGCCGCGTGTCTGCGGACGTGGTACGCGACGCGTATCGACGAATTGCAGCGACTGCTGGCGAGCCTGCCGAGCGGCGCGCGGCACGCGGCGTCCGTGGATGCGGATGCGCACTCCGACCCGTCGACGCTGCAATGCACGGCCGCGCAGCCCGACCTTGTGGTGAACGAGCAGTGTGCGAGCGTGATCGGGCAGTCCAGCAAGCGGTGGAAGTATCAGCCAGGCGATGCCGACTGGTTCTGCGGCGTCGCCACACTCGAGGCGGCGGACATGGCGCCATCGCGATCACAACCGCAGGTGCAGGCGAGCGTCGGGCAATGAGACGGCGGAGCGCGCTGACTACGACAACAATCAACCCGTGCGCCGGATCAATTGCGCGCCGGTGGCAGTTGCGCCGGGACGCTCAGCCGGCGGCCGACGGCTCGCCGCCCTCGCTCGTGCCGAACAGCTCCGCGCAAAGCTGCGCGCCGATTTCACTCAGCGACGCGGCTCCGGTGCCATCGTCGTGGCACATCGTATCGACGAGACCGCTTCCCGAGAGCGCCGTCAATTGCCGCCGCAAGCTGCTCATCGGCACGCCGGCCTGCTTCGACAGCTTCGCGAGCGACCACGCGCGCCAGGGTGTCTCGCGATGCGCGCGCCATAGCTGCGCGAGTATCGCGGCGAGTTGCGGGTCGATGTCGTCGTCATCCATGTCGGTCTACCTGTCGTGATGTGTCGTTTGGCATCGCCGTAGCGCCTGTCACGCCATCGTCGTAGCCAGCTCACCGAGCGTCTTCAACGCCGCTTCGGCCTGCGCGGTCCACGGATAGCTGTAGTTGAGCCGGATGAAGTGCCGAAAATCGTTGCGCGTCGAAAACATCATCCCCGGCCCTACCGTGATCCCGCGTTCGAGCGCCGCCTGATAAAGCCGCATCGAATCGATCGCAACGGGCAACTCGACCCACAGTACGTAGCCGCCCCGCGGCGTCGACACGCGCGTGCCGACCGGGAAAAAGCGCAGCACCAGCGCGCTCATGATGCTCGCCTGCTGCCGGTACACGCGGCGCAGGTGCCGCAGATGGCGGTCGTAGCCGTCCTGACGCAAATAATCGGCGACCGCGATCTGGGGCACCGACGGCGTCGTCAGCGTATTCAGGAACTTGAGCTTCTCGACCTGCGCGCGATAGCGCCCCGGCAGCGCCCAGCCGATCCGGTACGACGCCGTCAGGCTTTTCGAAAACGACGCACAGTGCAGCACGAGCCCCTGGGTGTCGAAGGTCTTCAGCGTCGACGGCCGCGTGTCACCGAAATACAGCTCCTGGTAGACATCGTTCTCGATCGCCGGAATCTCGTGCGCGGCCAGCAGTTCGACCAGTTGCCGCTTGCGCTCGTCGGACATGCAGAAACCGAGCGGATTCTGGAAATTCGGCATCACCATGCACGCGGCGATCTTCTGCCGCGCGATCGCCTTCGCGAGCGCGTCGATGTCGATGCCGTCGACCGGATGCGTCGCCACCTCGATCGCGCGCATGCCGAGGCGCTCGATGGCGTGCAGCATCGCGTAGTAGGTCGGCGACTCGACCGCGACGGTATCGCCCGGCTTGGCGACCGCCTGCAGGCTCAGGTTGATCGCCTCGGTCGCGCCGAGCGTGATCACGATTTCGCCCGGATCGACCGGCAGACCGTTTTCCGCATAGCGCCGCGCGATCTGCCGGATCAGCTCGGGGTTGCCCGGCGGCAGATCGTCGATCAGATTCCAGCTCGCGTGCCGCCGCGCGATCGCGTTGGCGTACTGGTTGATACGCCGCCACGGGAACAGCGACGGATCGGGATACGGCGAGCCGAACGGCACGGCGTCGTGCGCGCGGATGCTGCGTAGCGTCGACAGCACGAGCCGGCTCACGTCGACCGTCGCGGGCACCGGCGGCGGCGCGGACTTGCGGCCCGCGCGGGCCGCGGCGGGCGCCGGCGCGAGCGCCCGCGCGGCCGCGTCGCGCACGAAATAGCCCGACTGCGGCCGGCTCTCGACGATGCCGCGGCTCTCCAGCAGCGCATACGCGTGCAGCACCGTCTTGATGCTGACGCCGTGCTGCTGGCTCGCCTGACGCACCGACGCAACCCGCTCGCCGGCCGCGAACACGCCGCGGCGCACGGCTTCGGTGATTTCGTCGGCGAGTTTTTCGTAGAGCTTCATGCGATTCGGCTGGATTCGGGCGGCTTCAGGCATCGTTGCGCAACTGTACTCCTATTCTTTTCGATTTTCTGTATCCGACGTAGTTTGTGGAACACAGTACGATCTCCGGCATTGGTCTGCAAACCCTGTCGAATCTTTCCACCGCCACGTCATGAAGAAGAACGAAACACAAGCCGAAGCCCGCATCGAGCCGTACAAGCACCCCGCCGCTGGCTGGGGCGCGCTGAAGTACGTCGCCATCAACTTGCTCAAGGAGAAGGTCGCGGGCGGCAACTACCGCACGCTGCTCAAGCAGAACCAGCCTGACGGCTTCGACTGCCCCGGCTGCGCGTGGCCGGATCGCGAGCACGCGTCGACATTCGAGTTCTGCGAAAACGGCGTGAAGGCCGTGGCCGCCGAGGCCACCGGCAAGCGCGTGACGCCCGCGTTCTTCGAGCGGCACAGCGTCACGGAGCTGATGATGCAATCCGACTTCGAACTCGAGCAGCACGGCCGCCTGACCGATCCGCTCGTCTACGACGCCGCGCGCGACCGCTATGTGCCGATCGGCTGGGACGACGCATTCGCGCTGATCGCGAGCCATCTGAAGCGTCTCGACGATCCTGACCGCGCCGCGTTCTATACCTCGGGCCGCGCGAGCAACGAAGCCGCGTTCCTGTACCAGCTGTTCGTGCGCATGTACGGCACCAACAATTTTCCCGATTGCTCGAACATGTGCCACGAGGCGACGAGCCGTGGCCTGCCGCACACGGTCGGCATCGGCAAGGGCACGGTCACGCTCGATGACTTCGAACACGCGGATACGCTGCTGATCTTCGGCCAGAATCCGGCCACCAACCATCCGCGCATGCTCGGCGAGCTGCGCGAATGCGCGAAGCGCGGCGCCACGATCGTGTCGATCAATCCGCTGAAGGAGCGCGGCCTCGAACGCTTCGCGAGCCCGCAGCATCCGGTCGAAATGCTGACGATGGGCAGCACGAAAATCAGCTCGGTATTCACCCGTCCGAAGGTCGGCGGCGATTTCGCGCTGATCAAGGGCGTCGCCAAACGCGTGCTCGAACTGGATGACGAAGCGCTCGTGTCGGGCCTCGAGCGCGTGCTCGACTTCGGCTTCATCGCCCAGCACACAGTCGGCTTCGCGGCCTTCGCCGACGATCTGCGCGCCGAGCGCTGGGACACTATCGTCGCCGAGGCAGGCGTGCCGCTCGATGAGGTGCTGAAGCTCGCCGATATCTACGTGAAGGGCCGCGCGGTGATTTCGACCTGGGGCATGGGTCTCACGCAGCACAAGAACTCGGTCGCGACGGTACAGCTGCTGTCGAATCTGATGATGATGCGCGGCAATATCGGCCGGCGCGGCGCGGGGCTGTGCCCGGTGCGCGGCCACTCGAACGTGCAGGGCGACCGCACGGTCGGTATCGAAGAAAAGCCTACTGAAGCGTTTCTCGACAAGCTCGGCGCAGCCTACGACTTCGCGCCGCCGCGCGAGCACGGACTCGACGTCGTCAACACGATTCAGGCGATGCTCGACGGCAAGGTGAAGGTCTTCATCGGGCTGGGCGGCAATTTCTCGATCGCGACGCCGGACACGCCGCGCACGTGGGACGCGATGCGCGCATGCGATCTGACCGTGCACGTGACGACGAAGCTCAATCGCAGCCACCTCGTGCATGGCCGCGACGCGCTGATCCTGCCGACGCTCGGACGCACCGAGATCGATGTTCAGAACGGCGTGGCGCAAGGCGTCAGCGTCGAGGATTCGATGAGCATGGTGCACATCTCGTATGGGATGAACAAGCCGGCGTCGGACAATCTGCTTTCCGAAGTGGCGATCGTCGCGCGCATGGCGCATGCAACTTTGGGCAGCGGCAAGGTGGACTGGCTCGCCCATGCGGCCGACTACGCGCTGATTCGCGAGGGCATCGCGAAGGTGATCGACGGTTTCGACGACTACAACGAGCGTCTGAAGAAGCCGGGCGGCTTCCATCTCGGCGTCGCATCGCGCGATCGCATCTGGAAAACGCCGAGCGGCAAGGCACAGTTCATCGTCCACGCGATCGCGCTCGACACGCCGATTCATCAGGCGAAGAAGCAACATGGCGAACGCCTGATGACGCTAATGACCACCCGCTCACATGATCAGTACAACACGACGATTTACGGTCTCGACGATCGCTATCGCGGCGTGTACGGACAGCGGCGCGTGCTGTTCGCCAACAAGGACGATCTCGCGATGCTCGGGTTCGCGGCTGGTCAGCGCGTCGATATCACGAGCGTGTGGG
This sequence comes from Paraburkholderia sp. HC6.4b, assembly GCF_014200875.1. Lineage (NCBI taxonomy): Bacteria > Pseudomonadati > Pseudomonadota > Betaproteobacteria > Burkholderiales > Burkholderiaceae > Paraburkholderia > Paraburkholderia sp. HC6.4b. The sequence continues at coordinate 111,837 of NZ_JACHDC010000019.1, read as the reverse complement.
CCGATGGCATCGAGCGACGCGTGGACGGTTTTCTGCTCGTCGAGTACGACATTCCGCGCGGCTGCCTCGGCGCTTATTATCCGGAGACGAATCCGCTGGTGCCGCTCTCCTCGGTCGCAGATGGCGCGGGTACGCCGACGTCGAAGTCGATTCCGGTGTTGTTGACGGCGTCGATGGTGGAGGATGCCGCGGAAATGGCGGCTTGAAGTCAGCTCCGTTTGTCACGTCTGCCGCGCCCGCCGCGCGGCGTACCTCACACGGTCTTCTTCGCCAGATCGCGATGTGTCAGATACAGACGTAGATCGAATTCGATCTGTTGGTAACCCGGCTGCATGAACTCGCACAGACGATAGAACGCTTTGTTGTGGTCGCTTTCTTTCAGATGAGCGAGTTCGTGCACGACGATCATCTTCAGAAACTCCGGCGCCGCGGCCTTGAATAACGACGCGATGCGGATTTCCTTCTTCGCTTTCAGCTTGCTGCCCTGCACCCGCGAAACGCTCGTGTGCAGGCCGAGCGCGTGACGCATCACGTCGAGTTTGCTGTCGTAAGTGACCTTGTCGATCTGCTCGGCGTTGCGCAGGTGTTCGCGTTTGAGTTCCGCACAGTACTCGTAGAGCGCGCGGTCGGTTTGCACCTCGTGCGTGCTCGGGTACTTCTGCGCGACGTAGGAGCCGAGCTGATCGGCGGCGATCAGCTTTCTCACCTTGTCTTGCAACGGTGCGGGGTAGCCGGTGAGGTATTTGAGGGGGGACATGAAGGCGGAGTGAGGTTGGCGGGGGTGATGTTACGCATGGTCCGGCCTGGCGATAAGTTTGATTCTTTCCGGACGACTTAAGGCGCGTAGGCGTGCATGTTGTCGATGATTTCACCGCCTGATTCAACGCCTCCATCGTCGTGCAAGATGGCGTTGTCGTCACCGCGCAATTGATTCGCTCGCTTCATCGCATCAATCACCCTGCATGCTTGACGTCGAGCGACTACAAGAATGCACTATTCGCCAGACGGCTTCGCTGGTGTCCAGACCATCGGGGCTTCGGTCGTGATCTGCAAGCGAGACCTCAAGTCAGGATTCGAAGCGGCAAGGCTCAGGACCGCCAAGCCCCCCAGCTTCCGCGCGTCCTCGTCTGTAAATGGAGCGTCGGAGTGTTCAGCGGCATCCGGCGGCACGCTGATTGCCATGACGCGATCAATCGCGGTTTGAACGAACTGTCGCGGCACAACGCAGAATTTCACCTGTCCCGTGTGTTCGTCGAAAAAACTGATAAACGCGGTTTGTCGTTGACTCATCAATAACCTCTACAGGTCTGGTAATTCGCGAATGCCCGTTGCGCGCACAGCGCATAAGTGCGCGGGTCTTGGAATATTGCGCCAGCAGCAGAACAGGCTGTCATTTCCGCATGATATATCGCGTCGCACTCAGTTTCCTCGGCCGCGCTGACTCCGCGCGCCGCGATCTGCTGCACATCGCCGCTCGGCGCGTCCGGTGCGTACTCCAACGGCTTTGCATTGCCGAGATTCTGCGGCACGCGCGGACTGTTGCCATGGAGCGAGCTTGCGATGTCCGCCTCGGCCGGTTGTTGTGTGCGGGCAGGCGCTGGACCCGAACCTTTTTCCCGCTGCTTGCGTATCGCCTCCACACACTTGCGCATGTCGTCCCGCTCGGGCACAAACAGCAGGTTGCCGTTCTTTACTTCGTCGTACAGGGCTTTGGCGACCTGATGGTTGGTCATCCTGTACATATGAAAGCGGTTGTCACTCCCCCCGACAACGGCGACAGCGACCGCTGGCTCCTTGTTATCGCGCCGCCGCTCACAACTCACTAAACCCGATGGTCACCATCACCATTGTTTTGACAATCGTTAAACAAAATATCGACCCTGTCCTATTGAATGCCCCCTCCTGTTTGCGCTAGCTTGGCGCAGGGTGATCCACAGCGCTCACCCGTCGAAGGTGAGGCCATTTTATGATTCGCTCACGAAGCGGAGAGCCGAGAGAGTCGGCATGCCCTCACCCAGAACTGCGCGCCGAAATATGGCATCGGCCTTGCGCGGCGTCAGTACAACACCAACGCGAATAACGAAGATGCAAAAGTGCGATAACCCAAGGTGTCCGGTCTGTTACCCGAACTGGAAAGAGGAAGAGGCCGCCGCAAAAAAGCGAGCGGAAGAGGACAAGTAGGACTGTATCGACTGCTGGCGCTTCTATCAGAAGAAGGCCGAGGCCATCGTATCCGTTGACGATCCGATTGCGCGTAACCGCAGCATCAATGCGGCGTATGCACAACTCTGGTGGGATGACCGACGTTTCCAGTGGGCCGGACTCGCGGCGTTCGCGTCGAAGCAGGTAGGATGCGGGCTGCTCAATGCCGCCGAGATGATCGGCAAATCGGCTTCGGACAGCGTTGCCAATTTGCGCAAGGTAGCGAGTGTTGGCCCGGCTGCATGGATGACGGCCTACGGGGCACAGTCGGCGGTGAGTGCTGCGACCGCCGAAAGCGGTGCCAAGGTCTATCAGATGCTGGCAAAGGGCAACACGTCGCTGTTTCTCGACGTTTGGCCGCTGCATATGTTCTACAAGAAGTTTGGGCTTGCGCGATTAAAGCGATGCTTACCCGAACGCAAACTCTTGCGCAGTTCCGTCCTGTGGCCGATTGAGAACAGTGTTCCGTTCGCGGAGGAAAGGCCTCAGATTTTGAGCGCCTTCTCCGCAATTGATAGTGGCCGCATTGCAGATGGTGTCAAAGACTTGGCAATACACGAGCAAATCAACATCTTGCAACCGGCCATGTACAACGATCCAACATTCGCGTTGCTGATGCGCGCCAACCAGTTCGCATGGGCATTGCATATTCCGACTGGATCGGCGCGGGAAATCCAGCTTGCCTTTGCGAATCAGTGTACGGTGACGGGGGCCAACGCCAAGAACGAAAGATTTAGCAAGGAGCCTCTGGCAAATCTTGCCGATCCACAGCAGCGCATGACATTTGTTTTGCGAGCCGCACAGCGTTTCGACCAACTGCTACACGATCCGCTTAAGAAATATGACGTAGAAAATTCCCTTTATCTCATCGCGCATGCAAGGTAAACATGCTGAGTCGAAAAATCAGGTGGTTTAGATATCTCGTTTGCACCGTAGTTGGCTGCGCTGCCTTATGGGGACTGCTCGCAATGGCAAAGCCTGTTGATGAGGTCGTGCTGACGCTAGGGGAACCCTATGAACAGGTGCGTAAGCAATCGCACTCGACGTTACCGCCGATTGAACCCAATACAAGCTGGGCTGGGGTGCTGATACGCCCTGCAAAACTCCGATTTGTTGATCCACACTATGATTTCGTAACGCCGGCCGCGAAGTTTTTCATGGTTCAGTACGACCAGAAAGGCAAGGTCGAATCGCTTGTACTCTCGCCGCAAGTCGAAACATTACCGCTTGATGAATCAATGGCGATCCTTACGGACCTACAGAACCAATTCAGGCGGGGCGGGTGGAAACCTTTTCACTCTTCGGCCAATCGCCCCATCGAAGACACTCAGGCGACACGCAATACAATTCGGGCGTGCGACGCACCCACGACACGATGGCAGGCCGGCAACAAATATCAGGTTTCCCTCAATATCCGATGCTTTCGGACAGACGGCCGACCAAACGACGAGCGCTACCTGATTACCCTCGACCTTAATTTTCCGGTGTTTGAGGATAACCGCGACGACTATTAACCGGTAGTTCGCGAAGCCGATGAGTACAAGTGGTCCCGCTTCGGCGGGACTTTCTGTTTAACGTCACGTAGGTCTCAGTGAGCAAAGACATGCGCCGCCCACGCTTCCATCATCGGGAGGTGCTGTTCCAAAAGATTGTCCCGCTGAGGTAGTCAGGCGACCGTCCCGCCTTTGATCGGAATGACTTCGGCCCCGGCCTTGATCCGGTCACGGTAATCGGCCCACTCCTGCATCATCTCGCGGCGCTCGCGAATGAATTTTGTGCGGTTGTACGCCGAACCAAGGTTATCCGGTACGGCGTGCGCGTCGCGCGCGCCTGGGAACACGTAGCGGCCGCTACCCGTCAGCGCCCGCAGTTCGCGCAGGATCGCGACGGCCTGTGCCGCCAGTGGCACAAGATGATCCGTGTTGGTTTTCGTGACGCGGTAGCGCCATTCCCCCTTGTCCAGATCGATCTGCGCCCATTCAGCCTGTCTCAGTTCGCCGGGACGCACAAACAGCATGGGCGCGAGCCTGAGCGCGCACAAAACCGGGAACGTGCCGGAAAAGGCATCGAAGGCCCGCAACATCTCCGAGACCTTGGCGGGCTCGGTGATCGAGGCGAAATGCGTTGTCTGTGCAGGCGGTATTGCGCCAACCAGATCGCGTGCCGGATCGGTTTTGCAATAGCCCTCCTTGATCGCGAAACGGAACACGGGGCTTGTTTCGCTGCGCAGACGGTGAGCCGTAAAGCGGGCGCCCCGGCTATCCACGCGTTTAAGGACTGCCAGAATCTCGGGTGCGTCAATTTCCGCGATGGGTCGCTTGCCAAGCTAGGAAAACGCGTCATTCCTGAAACGCGCAAGCGTTTTTTCACACTGCCCGCTTTCAACGGACTGACCGCGCTCTTCCATCCAGGCGAGCGCAACGGCTTCGAATGAATTGGCAGCAGCAAGGCGGGCGGCGCGTTTCCCGGCCTTTTTGGCTTCCCCCGGATCGATGTTTGCTGCCAGTTTTTCGCGGGCGTCGTCCCGACGCTTGCGGGCATCGGCAAGCGGCACGTCTGGATAGACGCCAAGTGCGGGGCTCTTTTCCTTTCCGGCAAAACGGTACTTGAAAATCCATCGCTTGCTGCCCGTTGGCGTGACAAGCAGCAGCAGGCCGCCACCGTCGTACAGCTTCTGCTGTTTTTCACCCGGCTTCGTGTTACGGATCGTGGCATCGGTCAGCGCCATGTCTGCGTCTCCGGTTGTCGCGCCGCTGCGGGGGTCGTTTTCCATCCGACGGGCGCTTGAAATCCGACGGGCGCTTGAATCGTGGCAACCCCCGAAACGACCCCCTGGGTTGTAATCGCTGGTGAACCCTTGGAGACTACAGCAAACAAAAGCCCCGCTCAGCGCTAGCTGTCGGGGCTTCGTGGTGAACCGTTGAAATCCGTTGGCGAGTATTTGGTGCCGGGGACCGGACTTGAACCGGCAAGCCCGAAGGCGGCGGATTTTAAGTCCGCTATGTTTACCAATTTCATCACCCCGGCAGAGGTGGCAATCGCGCGTGGTCGCGAATTCTACCATCGCCTCGCGGCAGCCCCAAAAAAGCGCCCGACACCCGCATTCATCCACAAGTCACAAACGTTGCCGATAATCCGCTCACGAAAACGATTACAGCGGGCCGAAAACCGATGACGCCGACGATCAAGGATGTCGCCGCCCACGCGGGCTTTTCCATCGCCACGGTATCGCGCGCGATCAACGCGCCGCACACCGTGAACCCCGTCACGCTCGACAAGGTACGTCAGTCGATCGACGCGCTGAACTTCCGCCCGAGCCCGCTCGGCCGGCAATTGCGCGGCGAGCGCACGCGCCTCGTCGGCGTCGTTCTGCCGACGCTCGCGAACCCGGTGTTCGCCGAATGCCTGCAAGGCATCGACGATCTCGCGTCAGCGCAAGGCTATCGGCTGATGCTGATGACCACGCAGTACGACGTGGACCGTGAACGTCACGCAATCGAAACGCTGCGCGAGCATCGCGTCGAAGGACTGATCCTGACCGTCGCCGATGCCGACACCCATCCGCTGCTCGACGAACTCGACCGCGACGGCCTGCTATACGTGCTGATGCACAACGACACGGTGCGCCGACCGTCGGTGTCGGTCGACAATCGCCTCGCCGCCTACGACGGCGTGCGCCGGCTCATCGCGCACGGCCATCGCCGCATTCTGATGCTGGCCGGCTCGTTCGCGGCCTCGGATCGCGCGCGTCAGCGGCATCTCGGCTACACGCAGGCGATGCAGCAGGCCGGCCTCACGGCCGCGCCCGCGCTCGAAGTCGATTTCAACGCCGACGAACTCGCGCCGTCCGTGCTCGCGCACCTGACGCACGGCGCAAACCGTCCGACCGCCCTCTTCTGCAGCAACGATCTGCTCGCGATGGTCGTGATGCGCGGCCTGCGCCGCGCGTGTCTGAGGATTCCGCAGGACATGTCGATTCTCGGCTTCGACGGCCTCGCAATGGGCGAACTGCTGTCGCCGGCGCTCGCGAGCATCTGCGCGCCGAATCGCGAAATCGGCTGTGCGGCGTGGCAGCGCTTGCTCGCACGCATCGGCGGCGCGCGCGACGAGCGCGCGTTCTGCGCAACCTCGCGCGCGTTGACGCTGCCGCACAGCCTGCGCGAAGGCGCGACGATCGCGGCACTCGGCTCGCACGCGAATCTCGACGGAGCGTCGCCGACCCACGTCCCGAGCGCTGCGGCCGCCACCGAAAAACCGCTCGCATAAGAAGCCCAATGAAGGCACGCGCATACGCGCGCCCTAGCTGTCATTCCCAACCCGCGCAACCCATCCGACACAGGGAGACCCGCAGTGCCCCGCTCAACCTCACGCTTCGCATCCTCGCTCATACCGCTGTGGCAGAAACTCTCGCGCGCCGCCGCGACCGCACTGCCGGCGAGCCTGCTCGTCGCTGGCGCGGCGCTCGTCGCGCTCGCGCCGCAAGCCGCGCGCGCCGACGAAACCGCGATCTGCTACAACTGCCCGCCCGAATGGGCCGACTGGGCGAGCCAGATCAAGGCGATCCAGCAAAAGACCGGCATTCGCGTGCCGTTCGACAACAAGAACTCAGGACAATCGATCGCGCAACTGATGGCCGAGCAGAAAAGCCCGGTCGCCGACGTCGTGTATCTCGGCGTATCGTCGGCGCTCCAGGCCAAGGACAAGGGCGTGATCCAGCCGTACAAGCCCGCGCACTGGGACGACATTCCCGCCGGCCTGAAAGACCCGCAAGGCTACTGGTTCACGATCCACTCGGGCACGCTCGGCTTCTTCGTCAACAAGGACGCGCTCGAAGGCAAGCCGGTGCCGCGCTCGTGGGCCGATCTGCTGAAGCCCGAATACAAAGGCATGATCGGTTATCTCGATCCGTCGAGCGCGTTCGTCGGCTATGCGGGCGCGGTCGCGGTGAACCAGGCGCTCGGCGGCACGCTCGACAACTTCGAGCCGGGTCTCGACTGGTTCAGAAAGCTCAAGGCGAACGCGCCGATCGTGCCGAAGCAAACCGCGTACGCGCGCGTGCTGTCCGGCGAAATTCCGATCCTGCTCGACTACGACTTCGACGCGTACCGCGCGAAGTACAAGGATCACGCGAACGTCGAGTTCGTGATTCCGCAGGAAGGCACGATCTCGGTGCCGTACGTGATGAGCCTCGTGAAAGGCGCGCCGCACGAAGCGAACGGCAAGAAGGTGCTCGATTTCGTACTGTCCGACGAAGGCCAGAAGCTGTGGGCGCAGGCGTATCTGCGGCCGGTGCGCGCGAGCGCGATGAGCGCCGAGACGGCTGCGCAGTTCCTGCCCGCGAGCGAATACGCGCGCGCGAAGCCGGTCGACTTCGCGAAGATGGCCGACAAGCAGTCGAGCTTCGGCGAGCGCTATCTACAGGTGATGCATTGAACGAAGTCACGTTCCCGCTGCGCTGGCGCATCGCCTTGCTCGCGCCCGCGCTCGCGGTCTTCATCGCGTTCTGGCTACTGCCGATGGTCGCGCTCGCGCAGCTCTCCGGCGGCGGCCATGCGTTCGCGACGTATCGCGCAATGCTGACGAATGCGCGTTACATGTCGAGCCTTGGCGCGACCGTCGTGCTGGCGGCGGGGGTCACGGCGGCCACGCTGGTGCTGTCGGTGATCGCGGGGCTGCTGCTCGCGCGTCGAGAGTTCGCCGGCAAGCGCCCGCTGCTCGCGCTGCTGACGTTTCCGCTCGCGTTTCCGGGCGTCGTCGTGGGCTTCATGGTCATCATGCTGGCGGGACGTCAGGGGCTGATCGGCGCGCTGTCGCTGAAACTCGCGGGCGATCGCTGGGTGTTCGCGTATTCGATGAGCGGCCTGTTTCTCGGCTATCTGTACTTCTCGATTCCGCGCGTGATCGTCACCGTGATGGCTTCGGCGACCAAGCTCGATGCATCGCTCGAAGAGGCCGCGCGCTCGCTCGGCGCATCGCCGTGGCGCATCATGCGCGACATCGTGTTGCCGGCGCTGTCGCCCGGACTGATCGCGGCGGGCGCCGTGTGCTTCGCGACCGCGATGGGCGCGTTCGGCACGGCGTTCACGCTCGCCACCGACATCGACGTGCTGCCGATGACCATCTATACCGAGTTCACGCTGAACGCGAACATGGTGACGGCCGCGGGCCTGTCGATCGTGCTGGGCATCGTCACGTGGGCAGTGCTGGCGATCGCGCGCAGCGCGAGCGGTTCGGGCGTGGCGGCGAGCGCGTGAACGGCGCGTCGCCAAAGCCGCGCGTTCGCGAACGCAACGACTACCTACCTATGAACTCAATCACCGCCCCTTCGCCGTCTTCGCAACCGGCAGCGGGACCGCGCGCGCGACGCGCGTGGCCTTCCACGCGAACATGGCTCGCCGCGGGTCAATGGTTCGTCACACTGCTGCTGTGCGCGTTCCTGATCGTGCCGGTCGTCATGTCGATCGTCGCCGGGCTGACGGTCAACTACTTCAAGGGCGTGTCGAGCGGACTCACGCTGCGCTGGCTCGTCGAAGTGTGGACCCAGTATCACGACTCGGTGTGGCTGTCGCTCGAAGTGGCCGCGGCGACGCTCGTCGTCACGCTGCTGACCGGCGTGCCCGCGGGCTATGTGCTCGCGCGCAGCAAGACGCGCTTCGCACGCATCGTCGAAGAGTTTCTGGTGCTGCCGATCGCGCTGCCCGGCCTCGCATCGGCACTCGCGCTGCTGGTGATCTACGGCGGCTTCACGGCGTTTCGGATGAGCGCGGCGTTCATCGTCGTCGGGCATGTGGTGTTCACGCTGCCGTTCATGGTGCGCGCAGTCGCGGCGGTCTGCGCGAGCAGCGATCTGCGCACGCTCGAAGAAGGCGCGGCGAGCCTCGGCGCGAGCTTCTTCACGCGCTTCGTCACGATCGTGCTGCCGAACGCGCGGCCAGGCATCGTCGCGGGCGCGCTCGCGGTGCTCACGCTGTCGATCGGCGAATTCAACCTCACGTGGATGCTGCACACGCCCGACACGAAGACGCTGCCGGTCGGCCTCGCCGACACCTACGCGTCGATGCGCATCGAGATCGGCAGCGCGTACACGATCCTGTTCTTCATCATGACGATGCCGCTGCTCGTCGCGATGCAATGGCTCGGCGTCGATGCGACCGGCCAGCGCAGCGCGTCGAAAAAGCGCGGCGCCGCCTCTTCCGCGAAGCCCATCGACACGCCATGAAACTGACCTCGGTTCCCATCACGCTCACGCAGTGCGCCAAAACGTTTCGCGGCACGCGCGTGCTCGAACCGCTCGACCTGACGATCGGCGCGGGCGAAACCCTCGTGCTGCTCGGACCGTCGGGCTGCGGCAAGACGACGACGCTGCGCCTGATCGCGGGCCTCGAAACACCTGACGCGGGCGGCCGCATCGCATTCGGCGACGACGACGTGACCACGCTGCCGATCGAAAAACGCGCGGTCGGCATGGTGTTCCAGAGCTACGCGCTGTTTCCGAACCTGACCGTGCGCGGCAACATCGGCTACGGTCTGAAGATCAAGCGCGTGCCGGCCGCAGTCGCGCGACAACGCGTCGACGAACTGCTCGGCATGATGCGGCTCAACGCGCACGCCGACAAACCGATCGATCAACTGTCGGGCGGCCAGCGTCAACGTGTGGCGCTCGCGCGCGCACTCGCGGTGCAGCCGCGCGTGCTGCTGCTCGACGAACCGCTGACCGCGCTCGACGCGCGTCTGCGCGACGCATTGCGCAGCGAGATGAACGCGCTGTTGCGCGAACTCGGCATCACGACCGTCTACGTGACGCACGATCAGGCCGAAGCGATGGAGCTCGGCGATCGCATCGTCGTGATGAGCGCGGGACGCATCGAGCAGATCGGTTCGCCGCGCGACATCTACTATCGTCCGGCCAATCGCACGGTCGCGCAGTTCGTCGGCACGATCAACCGTGTCGCGGGCGAGCCGCGCGACGGCATGCTCGCGACGAGCGGCGGCGCCGTGCCGTTGCCCGCGCATGCGTCGAACGCACGCGGCGCGCACGAAATCTTCTTTCGCCCCGAGGATGCCCGGCTCACCGACCCCGCGCTCGCGCAGCTGCGCGGCCAGATCGAAAGCACCGCGTTCCTCGGCGAACGCACGCGTCTGACGATTGGCGGTGCCGCGCCCGAGCCGCTCTTCGTCGACGTCGCGGGCCGCATCGAGCTTGCGCGCGGCACGCCGGTCGGCATCTCGATCGAGCCGGACGCACTGATTGCGCTATCGTAGGTAAAAACAGCGCCGCATCCTGGCGCCCGACACGAAGCAACCCGAAGGACCTCTGTCATGCTGCTGGCTCAAATTAGCGACCTGCATATCAAGCAACCCGGCGCACTCGCGTATCGCCGCGTCGATACCGCCCCCTACCTCGCGCGCTGCGTCGACGCGCTCAACGCGCTCACCCCGCGCCCCGACGCGGTGCTGATCACCGGCGACCTCGTCGATCAGGGCGCCCCCCAGCAGTACGCGCGCCTGAAAACACTGCTCGCGCCGCTCGCGATCCCCTACTTCCTGATGGTCGGCAATCACGACGAACGCAACGCGCTGCGCGCGGCGTTTGCCGAGCGCGAGGAATTGCTGAGCGGCGGCGAGTTCGTGCAGTACGCGCTCGACGTCGGCCCGCTGCGCGTGATCGCGCTCGATTCGCTAGTGCCCGGTTCGAGCGCCGGCATGCTGTGCGACACGCGGCTCGCGTGGCTCGAGCGGCAGCTCGATGCGGCGCGCGGCAAGCCGGTCGTGGTCGCGCTGCATCACCCGCCGTTCGCGTGCGGCATCGGGCATATGGACGAGATCCGGCTCGACCGGGCGGCGTCGCACAAGCTCGCGGCGTTGATCGCTCAGCATCCCAACGTCGAGCGCGTGCTCTGCGGGCACGTGCATCGGTCGATGTTCGTGCGCTTCGGCGGCACGATCGCGAGCGCGATTCCAGCGCCCGCGCACCAGGTGGCGCTCGATTTTCGCGAGGACGGACCGTCGGCGTTCGTGATGGAGCCGCCCGCGTATGCGCTCCATTACTACGATCCCGCGACGGGCATCGTCACGCATCATGCGTATGTCGACGCGGCCGACGGCCCGTATCCGTTCTACGACGCCGGCGCGTTGATCGACTGAACCGCCGGACACACTTCGCAACCGCCTGATACCGGATGCGCGGGCGAGCCTCGCGCGGCCGTCAGCACGAACACCGCCGCTCCGGTATGATCGGCACGCTTGAGGACCGCGCATGGGCCGGTCCGTCGATCCGCCCCTGTCATGTCCACTTCCGACGCTTCCACTTCCGCTTCCTCCGCCCGGTCGTTGCGCGGCGTGTTGCTGCTGCTCGCGACGATCGCCGGTGTCTCGGTCGCAAACATCTATTTCAACCAGCCGCTGCTCGATAACTTCCGCCAGTCGTTTCCGGGCAGCGCGTCATGGGTCGGCGCGGTGCCGGCCGTCACGCAGCTCGGCTACGCCGCCGGCATGCTGTTGCTCGCGCCGCTCGGCGATCGCTTCGACCGGCGTCTGCTGATCCTGCTGCAGATCGCCGGCCTGTGCGTCGCGCTCGTCATTGCGGCGTCGGCACCGACGCTCGCGGTGCTGATCGTCACGAGTCTCGCGATCGGCGTGCTCGCGACGATCGCGCAACAGGCGGTACCGTTCGCGGCCGAACTCGCGCCGCCGTCCGAGCGCGGCCACGCGGTCGGCACCGTGATGAGCGGCCTGCTGCTCGGCATCCTGCTCGCCCGGACCGCGGCGGGCATCGTCGCCGAATACTTCGGCTGGCGCGCGGTGTTTGGCGCATCGGTCGTCGCGCTGCTCGCACTCGCGGTCGTCATCATTTTGCGTTTGCCGAAGAGTCAGCCGACCTCGACGTTGCCGTACGGCAAGCTGCTCGTGTCGATGTGGCACCTGGTCACCGAGCATCGCGCGCTGCGCGAGGCATCGCTGACCGGTGCGGCGTTGTTCGGCGCGTTCAGCATTTTCTGGTCGGTGCTCGCGCTGCTGCTCGCGGGCGCGCCGTTTCATCTCGGGCCGCAGGCGGCAGGGCTGTTCGGTATCGTCGGCGCGGCCGGCGCGCTGGCCGCGCCGCTCGCCGGCAAGTTCGCCGACCAGCGTGGACCGCGCGCGATCATCACCGTGTCGCTCGTGCTGGTCGTCATCGCGTTCGTGATTTTCGGCGCTTCGGCGAAGAGCATCGCGGGACTCGTGGTCGGCGTGATCATTCTCGACATCGGCGTGCAGGCCGCGCAGATTTCGAATCAGTCGCGCATCTACGCCTTGAAGCCCGATGCGCGCAGTCGCGTGAATACCGTGTACATGGTCGCGTATTTCATCGGCGGGGCGCTGGGCTCGGGTGTCGGCGCGATCGTGTGGCCGGTGTTCGGGTGGATTGGCGTGACTATCGCGGGGATCGCGTTTGCCGCGCTCGGCGCGTGGAATCATTTGCGGTTGCCGGCGCGGGCTGGGCATTGATATCAGCCGGAGGATCGTCTGTAATGAACGACACGTGGCTCGATCTCGCTCGGTTCATCCGCGAAATGCGCACTCCCGCCGGGCTGCCTCTCGACGACAAGCTGACCCGTGACATGGATCTGTATCACGATCTGGATTGGGAGCCGGCGAAAATCGTCGAGGTGATGCAGGCATGGGCTGAGCGCTTCCATGTGGACCTGCGCGATTTCGACGTCGCTTACCACGTTCCATCCGCCAACATGCGCAAGCGCGACATCGTCGTGGCCGCGTTGAAGTCCCCGTTCAGTGCCAGCGCGCGAGAATTGCTCGGCGGACGTTCGCTTACCCTTGGGATGCTCGAAGAAGCGATGACGCGCGGAGTGTGGAAACAGGACTAGAAACGCCAACTACGGTCGAGTCGTTACACCCCGCCACCCCGCCCCAACGCATACTCATGCAGCGCATCGAGCACGCGATCGAACTCGAACGATTTGTCGTAAAAGTGCCGCACGCCATACTGCTCGCAGCGCTCGCGGTACGCGGGCAACGCGTGATTGGTCAGCACCGCCGCGAACATCGAATCGATCAGCCCCTCGCGCTGCAGATATGCGAGCACCGGCACGCCCGAGCCCAGCTTCAGCTGCAAATCGACGATCACCGCGTCGAACGCTTCGTCGCCGAGCAGCGAGATCGCCTGATCGGCGGAATCGGCATAAGCGGCCACGCGCAGCAGGCCCGACGCATCGATCGCCTCCACGAGGCTGCGGCGGATCAGCGGCGAATCCTCGATCAGCAGCACGCGCAACGGCGCGCGGCTGGCTGACTCGGTAGCGGGGTTCGGTTCGCTGTTCATCGGGATATCTCGATCGTCCGTCATTCGATCAGGCCATTCTTGATCGCGTAATACGTGAGGTCCGCGTTGTTCGCGAGACGCATCTTCTCGAGCACCCGCGCGCGATACGTGCTCACCGTTTTGACCGACAGATGCAGCTCTTCAGCAATCTCGGTCGGCAACTGGCCGGCCGCGAGCTTGCAGAAGATCTGGAATTCGCGCTCCGACAGCGCTTCATGCGGACGCCCGGCGGCAGGCTTGTCGAGATTGTCGGCAAGCGTATCGGCGACCGCCTCCGACAGATAGCGATGCCCACGCGCGACCGAGCGGATCGCGCGCACGATTTCTTCCGGCTCGCAGTCCTTGTTCAGATAGCCGCTCGCGCCCGCGCGCAGCAGATTGATCGCGTACTGGCTCTCGGGATAGCCCGATAGAATCAGCACGCCCTGCTCGGGACGCACCTGCTTGATCACACGCAACGTATCGATGCCGTTCTTGTCCGGCATCGCGATGTCGAGCAGCACGACGTCGAATGCCTGCTCGCGCACGAGGCCGATCGCTTCCTCGCCGGTGGCGGCCTCCGCGGCGACGCACATGTCCGGCTCGTCGGCGACGAACTGTCTGAATCCACCTCGAACGATCGCATGATCGTCAGCTATCAGCACTCGAATCATCGGTTGGGTTCCGTGCAAAGGGAGTCGCTCCGATGCGGACATGGTAATGATCCGGGGCCACGGCCGAACGCGCAATGCGAGGGCGGCTTCGCACCGCAGCTGCCGGCATTCCCGAGTTCGCCCGCGACCCGGTCCTTCGACGCTTCCGTGTCGCCTGCTGCGCTACTCGCGCCCCGCGAGCAGATCCGCCATATCGTCGGCATGTTCTTCTTCGACCGCGAGAATCTCCTCGAACAGCCGGCGCGTGGTCACGTCCTTCTCGCCGAGATACCGTACGATCTCGCGGTACGTGTCGATCGCGATGCGCTCCGCGATCAGGTTCTCGCGAATCATGTCGGTCAGATCGGTGCCTTCCTTGTATTCCGAATGCGCGCGTGCCTTGATGCCGTCCGGCGCGAAATCCGGTTCGCCGCCAAGCTGCACGATGCGCTCGGCGATGCGATCGGCGTGCTCCTGCTCCTCGGTTGCGTGCTCGGCAAATTCCCTCGCGACTGCTTCGGAATTGATGCCCTTCGCCATGAAGTAATGGCGCTTGTAGCGCAGCGTGCAGACGATCTCGGTGGCGAGCGCGTCGTTGAGCAGCTTGAGCACCGTCTCGCGATTCGCGCCATAGCTCTGCGTGACGGGACCATCCGACATATGCTTGCGCGCGTCCTCGCGGATCTTCTTGATGTCCATCACGAACGTGTCGCCAGATTGCTTCGTCATCGAACTTCTCCTTTATCCGGTATTGGGTGAATCGCGCATCAGCACGAATCGCGCCTGATGCGCCCAGGGTGGAATGACAGCGCGCTTCGAACCGGGCGCCTCAATCGGGGATTCAAACGCCGCGCGTTCACGCGCCCTGTTGACTACTGTTCCTACATTGCGTACTTCGCTGCCTACCTCATGTTGCGTTCATCCGGCTCGCGCGGCTAGGTTCGAAACACGCCGAGCAGCAACGTGACCACGAACACGACGAGGAAGATGTAGAACAGGATCTTCGCGATTTCGGCCGCGCCGGCCGCGATGCCGGTAAAGCCGAACACGGCTGCGATGATCGCAATCACGAAGAAGACGATGGCATAGTGAAGCATGGCATTTCTCCCTTTTGTTGGCCTTCCAATCGACTACCAGCAAATCGCTCGCCTGCTGTGAGGGCGCGGCTTGCCGCCACCGCGATGGCCGCGCTAATCGATCATTTTCTTCGTCACGACGAAGCCCAGCACGAGGAACACCACGCACAGCACGACAAAGACGAAGAACAGGAACTTCGCGATCGCCGCCGCGCCGGCCGCGATGCCGGTGAAGCCGAGAAGACCGGCGATCACCGCGACGATCGCGAAGAACAGTGCCCACTTCAACATGATGGCTTCCTCCCGAAACATTGCATGAACGATCGGGTCCATGCTATCGATGCGCGGCGCCGCGCGCATTCCGACGCTCGCCGTTTTTCGTGTGAGAATCCGCTTACATTGGGTTACGACGACATTACGCGCGCGGCTTCGCGCGATGCCGGAGTTGATGCCGGTGTCGATGCCCTCTTTCCGGAGCCGAAAGTGTCGAATCTGCAGAACCCGCCGGAACAAGCTGGCGCGCCCGCCACGGCGCGGCTCGCCGAGTGGATGCGCAATCGCAGCTGGGCGATCGCGATGACGGTGGCGATCGTGATCACGGTGGGAGGCCTCGTGATTCTGGAGACCGCGCGTCAGCGCATCACCGCCGAGTATGAGACCGCGCTTGAAGCGCGCGACGTCACCGTGCGACTGAGCACACTCGCGAGCGAGCTGTCGCGCCTCACCGCGCAACAAAACCAGTTTCTTCTGACGAAGGACGACGCATCCGCCCACGCGTTCTGCGCGAGCGCCGCGCGCATCCGCGACACCACGCAGCAGTTGGACCGCTTCTATCGCGGCGCCCGCGCGGACAGCGCGGAACTCGCGAGCTTCACGCAGATTCTCGCGCTGATCGACGCGCGCATCGGCGCGGGCGCCGCCGCGATGCAGCACGCCGCGCCGCATCCGCTCGATCTCGGCGCATGCGGGAGCGCGAGCGACATCAACCCGGCAGACGCGTCGTTGATCGACAGTACGCTCGCGCTGCTGCGCGACAACGAGGAGCGCCGCGCTCAGCACGCGCTGGCCGCGAGCCGCGCCGACCAGCGGCTGTCGACGCTGTGCGCGGCGGGTCTGTCGGCGCTGAACATCGTGCTGTTCATTCTGCTGTTTCGCAATCTCGGCATCCAGATCGACCGGCAGGCGCGCGCGCAGCGTCAGTTGATCACGCAGCAGGAGGAACTCGACCAGCTCGTCAACGAGCGCACGCGGCAGCTCGAAGCGCTCGGCTGGCATCTGCAGGCGGTCAGCGAAAACGAAAAGACCCAGCTCGCGCGCGAGTTGCACGACGAGCTCGGCGCGATTCTGACCGCATGCCGGATGGACGTCGCATGGGCGCGCCGCAAGCTGAAGGACAGCGAGCCGGACATCGCCGACAAGCTGCAGCGCGCACTCGCCAATCTCGACCAGGGCATCGCGTTGAAGCGGCGCATCATCGAGGACATGCGACCGACCGTGCTGGCCAATTTCGGGCTCGTTACCGCGCTGCGCACGCTCGCCGACGAAGCCGCGCAGCGCAACAACTGGACGCTCGAGCTGCACCTGCCCGCCGACGATATCCAGCTCGACGAGCAGACCGAAATCGCGCTGTTTCGGGTCGCACAGGAATCGCTGACGAACGCCGCCAAGTACGCGCGGGCCTCGAAGGTCGGAATCGCATTGCGGGTCGGCGACGGCGAGGTCGCGCTGCATATCGCGGACAACGGCGTCGGCATCATGCCGGCCGACCTGAAGCGCACACATACGCACGGCCTGCTCGGCATGCGTCAGCGCGTGGCCGCGCATGGCGGGCGCTTCGACATCCGCCGTGGCGCGCAAAACGGCACCGACATCGACGTCGTGATGCCGAGCGCGAGCGCCGCGACGCCTTCGGTCGACCAGCCGCTGACGTCGCCGGCCACGCCGCCCACTTCGTCGCAAAGCCCCGTCTGACAGATGCTCGCCGCAGCGCCCCCAAGCCGTTGTAGGAGTGCGCCGACGCAAACACCGGAGCACGCCTACGACAAAATCGCGGCACGGCCGACAGCGCCGCCCCCGCCCTTTTTTTACCATGCAAATAGACCGGTTCGAAACCGGATCGAGACCTAATCGACTGGCATGGCCCCGGTCGGACGACATCAACCGATGCATTCTCGACAAGGAGAAGTTTCATGACTCGACTGATCGCTTTGCTAGTGCTCGCAGGAACTGCCATGCTTGTCACCGGCTGCAACACGATGGCGGGCGCCGGCGAAGATATTTCGAAGGGCGGCCACGCCATCACGAACGAGGCGGATAAGGCGAAATAAGCCGGCACATGGCAGCAGGATTTGCAAAGCCCGTCGCGGGATGCCGCTGCGGGCTTTTTTTTCGTGAATGATTGCGTGCTGGCTGGCACTCGACGCGACGCGTTTTCAGAACGCGATGAAACGGCACGGCGATCCGCGAGGGCGCGGAGCTGGCGGCAAGGCTTTGACAGCGGGCGCGCGGTTCGACGAGAACCGCGCCGCTATCAGGCGCTGCGCTTGTTCCGGTAATCGAACCAGAAAGACAGGCCGACGCTGATCAGAATCACGATCGTCGCGATTACCGTCGAGCGGGTGACCGGCTCGCCGAGCAGCAGCGCGCCCAGCGCGACCGCGACGACCGGATTCACGTACATGCAGCTGCTCGCGATGATGGGGCTCGTGTGGCGAATCAGATAACCGTAGGCGACGTACGCCGCCATCGTCCCAATCAACATCAGATACAGGAACGCGACGAGAGGCAGAAAATGCAGCTCGAGCATCCGCTCGCCCGACGCCCATGCGACCAGCGTCGACATCGCGCCGCCGAGGCCGATCTGCAGCGAGGTCGACAGAAACAGGTCCGACGGCAGCTTCAGCTGCCCGGCCAGATGCGCGCCGCCGGCCCAGAACAGCGCGCCGCACAGAATCGCGAGACTGCCGCCCGTCGAGCCCGGCGTGCTGTCGCCGTGACTCAGAATCACGATGCCGGCGAGCCCCAGCCCGACCGCGAACCATTCGCCGCGGCCGATCTTGCGTCCGGCGACGACCGCGATCACGGTCGCGAACAGCGGCACGGTCGCGACCATCACGGCCGCGGTGCCGGTGCCGACCGTGCGCATGCCGTAGGCGAGCATGCCGCTCGACAGACCCACCAGCATGGTGCCGACGAGGCCCGCGTTGCGGATTTCGGCGAAGCTCGGCCAGATCGGCTTGCGGCGCGCGGCGAACACGAACAGACCGATGCCGGCGAACAGGTTGCGCAAGCCCGACATCAGCAGCGGCGGGAACGAGCCGAGCGCGACGTGCACGCCGAGGTACGTCGAGCCCCACACCAGATAAACGACGGCAAGCGCGAGCGCGATCCGCCCGTTGCGCGACTGCGGCAGACGCAGCGGCCAGCCGCGCGGAGAAAAAGCTGAACGTTGCAGCAACATGCTTCAGTCCGCCGTCGCCACTCGACCCGCGCGATGCGCTCGATGCCCGCGAGGCGCCGAGCCTGCGTCGATACCTTTCGGGCGGGATGGCGGGCACCGCATCGGCGATGCGGTCGGACGGGCGAGGCTGGCGGACATGTCGGTGGAACGGGAAGACGATGGGCGGCGCCGGAAGCGCCAGAAACGGCGGTGGCGGCCGCGCCGGTCAGAACGACACGATGCAACGCGGCCGCGCTGCGCGGCCGCAAGCTTGGCAAAGCCCCGGCGCGCACCGCATTATGCAGTAAGCGCCGAGAACGCCACGCGAGAGAATCGTAACTTTTGGGTTTCCCGCAACAGAAAAGCCGGGGACGCATCCCCGGCTTGCGGTGTCGGATCCGTTCGATGCGCGGCCGTGCATCGGCAGGATCGCTAAGCGCCCTCGGCGCCGACTCAGTTGCCCATCGCGCCCGACGCCTCGTGTTTCATCGCGTCGCCGCCCTTTTTCATCGAGCCGTGCTTCATCGTGTCCTTTTTCATGCCGTCCTTCGACATGCTGTCTTTGGACATCGAATCTTTCGACATCGCATTCTTCGACATCTCATCGTTCGACATCGCGCCGCTCGCCTGCGCGAAGGCCGCGCCGCCGCTTGCCAGCATCAACAACGCGATCGTGGTAACTGCAATCTTCTTCATGGGATGACTCCTTGGTGGTGGATGAATCGAAGCCGGCGAGAGCCGGCGTGCTTCCGAAGCCGCTGCCGCAAGCGCGCGTGCGCCCGCATGCGTCAGGAGCCTCCGAACCAGTTGTAGCCCTGGTCGACCCAATAGCCGCCGGGATACGTGTTGGTGACGAATATTTCGACGATGTGCTTCGGATTCTTGTAGCCGAGCTTGGTCGGCATGCGCAGCTTCATCGGGTAGCCGTATTTCGCGGGCAGCCGTTCGCCGTCGTAGGAAAACGTCAGCAGCGTTTGCGGATGCAAAGCGGTCGGCATGTCGATGCTTTCGTAGTAGTCGTCCGCACATTTGAAGCCGACGTACTTCGCCGTCGTGTCCGCGCCGACGCGCCGCAGAAAATCGCCGAATGGCGTGCCGCCCCAGCGGCCGATCGCGCTCCAGCCTTCGACGCAGATATGTCGCGTGATCTGCTCGCCATGTGGCAGCGCGTACAGCTCGGGCAGCGTCCACACGCGCTGGCCGGTCACGAGACCGCTCAGCTTCAATTGATAATCTGAGCCGTCGACGTGCGGCACGTCGTCGATGCCGTAGTACGCGTTGAAGGGAAACGGCCGCGTGATCTGCGCTTCGGTGTAGGTCGGCGCGAGCTGCTTCGGATCGAACAGCGCGGCCTGCGCGCGATCGTTCAGCCGCGACACGGCTGTCAGGAAACGGTTCACGGAAGCGTCGTCGGTCAACGAGCAGCCGGTCAGCATCGACAGGCCGCCGAGCGTCAAGAGCTGCTTGCCGAACAGGCGTCGCGACGGCATCGCCAGTTCGCGCTTCGCATCGAGCAGGATCGATGCGCGGTCGAGCTTGTGGCTCACACGATGTGTGGATGGGTCCGCTGGTTTCTCTATCGGCTTGTTCATGATTCGGTATCCGTTTGGAATTCGCGTTGCGATTTCATGAGCGTGAGCATGCGCATGGGTAGCCGCGGGCTCAACGTCCGCGCAACATCGCGAGCAACGAGCGCGGCACGAGCGCGACCATCGCCAGATGCACGGCGAGAAACGCGGCCAGCAGCGACATCGCGCTGAAGTGCACGATGCGCGCGTTGTCGTAGCCGCCCATCAGTTCGCGCAGCAGCGGAAACTGCACCGACTTCCAGATCGCGAGCCCCGATAGCACGAGCACGATCAGATCGGCGATCGCGAACAGGTAGGCGAATTTCTGCACCGCGTTGTAGACGCGCAGATCGCCATGCGAAAGCTTCCCGCGCAACGCGGCGACGAAATCGCGCAGTACCGCGCGCGGCGTCAGCGGCAGGAACTTGCGCACGAAACGCCCGCTCGCGAGATTCAGCGCGACATACATGAGGCCGTTGAACACCAGCAGCCACATCGCCGCGAAGTGCCATTGCAGCGCCCCGCCGAGCCAGCCGCCCAGCGTGATCGCGGTCGGGAAGGTGAACGCCGGGAAGATCGGCGACGCGTCGTAGATGCGCCAGCCCGACAGCATCATCACGATCGCCGCGAGCGCATTCAGCCAATGCGTGATGCGCAGCCACAGCGGATGAATGGCGCCGCGCTTCGGCGCGGTGGGCGCGGCGGGTGCGCTGGGGCGCAAGGCGTGGGGTGTGGACATGGGGCTCTCCTCGAGCAGCGGTAGTGAATGCGGCGCGCGCGAGGTCGATCAACGGCACGCGGGAAGGTCGGTCGCTTGCAGCACGTCGCCGCTCGCGTCGCTTTCGACGAACGCGACCACGCCGAAGCGGCCGGCGGCGTTGGCGCTCGGATCGGCTTGCGCATCGACGCTCGCAGCGTGTACATCGATGTCCTGATGAATCCGCGCGTGACCGGAGACGAGGGGCACCGGCCCGAACCAGGCGCGCACGACGCGCTCGTGATGCAGCGTCGCGCCGCGGTTTTCGCCCGCGCCGACCTGCGTCGTCAGCGCGTTCTCATAGATCGCGAGATAGGCGCTCAACGCACCCGTGGCGGCGGCTGCCGTCGTGCTGAACTGCGCATCGACATCGAACGCGCCGGGCGCACGCGGGCTCAGCGCAAGTGCGACGCTCGCCTGGGCGGGTTCGGCGACGAGCTCGTCGATGCGGCGCTCGAAACTGTCGCGTTGCGACCAGTCGCGCAGCTCGCGGCCGGCGACGAACACTTCCGGCGTATAGAGCGTGTGCGCGCCCGCGAGACGCGTCAGCGTTTGCTGACGTTCGGTGAAGCGATGCTGGGAAAAGCGGTCGGTCCAGCCGAGGCTGTTCCAGTAGTCGACGTGCAGCGCGAGCGGCACGATGCCGTGCGCGGCGCCGTCGCTTTTCCATTGACTGAGCCAGCGGTCGGCGGGCGGGCAGCTATCGCAGCCCTCGCTGCTGTACAGCTCGACGAGCGCGACGCGGTGCGCGGGGCTGTGCGTGGCGCATAGGGGCCCGGCCGCGTCGGCCGCACTGATGCCAGAACCGCTCAGCAGAAAAAGCGCGAGGCCGACGGCGGGCGTCGAAAAAGTCGTAAAGCGTTGAAGTATCGAGCGATTGTGCGCGGTCGACATGACGTGCTCCGATCGTAATCTGCACGTTTGTCGAGCCGCGCGGCCGGTTATGACAAGCCTCTTTTAATTTTTTTCCGGCGCGGGACGAGCCAGCCAAAGCTCGCCCGCGACTCAGTCGTAACTGACCACCACCGTCACGCGCGTGTCCATATCGGTGCGCTTCGCGTTCAGCGACAGCACGCCGCCCGCGCGATCGACCGCGTAGTGGCCGTCGCGGGCCGTCGCGACACGCCCGGTGCCATCGACGAACCGCGCCGCCACCAGATCGCGCGACTGCGTGCCGCCGTTCACTTCGAGCGCGACATCGGCCCCGCTGACGACGCCCGGCGGCGCGCTGAACGTCACCGTGCGCGAGAAGCGCTGACCCGCCACGCTCGCGCTACCGACGGCGACGCCAATGGGCGCCGTATCCACGCTGATCTGCATCGGCGGTGCAACGATCATCCCCACGAACCGGATCACGCCGCCCGTCGCCGTCGATGCCGCCGGCGCCGCCAGCGGCGCGGCAAGCAATGCCACCACCGCGACTGTGCGACCGAACGTTCGCCACCGCCTGCTTTCCGCTTTCATGTGCACCTCTTTGTCAATCGGCGCGAGTCGCCTCGCGCCATTCACGCTCCATCCCGCGAATCGCTTCGCTGGAGTGCGGCCTTCGCTGCACTTTGTTTAACGGCAATCCTCTGACTGGCTTGAACGCAATGCGGACCACCCCGCTTTCTTCTCGCACCGCACAAAAACGGTCAATCGACGGGCGCGACGTCGCAAACGGAGCTGCGTGAGACAGCGTGCTAACATCGAACTTTCGTCTCGCTGCTGCCGCGCGGCCTCACGCTTTGTCGCCCGGCACCTCTCGATCGCTTTTCCCCAACACCTGGTCGTTTTGCCCGTGACTTCTCTGCGTCGTCCGACTTTCCGTGCTCTCGCCCGCTTGCGCCCATGCCGCGCAGGCGAGTGCGCGCGCGCGGACGTCGCGTCGCACGGCCCCGGCGAGACGTCCCGAACGGTCCCGCTTCACGCCGCCCGGCGCCCTCGCTGACGCAGCCCGCCAATACCCAGGGCCGCGTCGCCGGGCACCGGGCTCTCCCATTCGTCCACTCATCCGCCGACCACCCCATGGGTCGTTGCATGCGGCCATCCATGACCGCCTTATCCGGAGTCCTGATGATGAAGAAGATCAAAACCTGCTACCTGACCGAACTCGACGTAACCCGCCTCGAGAAATACGCGGCCACCGACGCCAAGTTGCAGCACATGCTCGACGATGTGCTCGAACGCGCGGTGATCGTCGACTCGCACGACATCCCCGCCGACGTCGTCACGATGAACTCGCAAGCGACGCTGATCGACACAGCGAGCGGCGAACAGATGACGTGGACCGTCGTCTATCCGCCCAACGCCGATTTCGCGCAAGGGCGCCTGAACGTGTTCTCGCCGGCTGGCCTCGCGCTGCTCGGCGCGCGCCGCGGCGAGAGCATCCGTTTCACGCCACCCAGCGGCGATCAGAAAGTGCTCAAGCTCGACAAAATCCTGTATCAGCCTGAAGCCGCCGACGATTTTTCACTGTAAGGCGGCCGTTCCCTCGCTGTAAGTTGCCTTGTCTGATGCGGTCTCGAATCAAGCATAGGAGATGTCTGGTTTCATCCGGACCAGTTTTTTTGAGTCATTCAGACAGGTTGCCAAACCGCGGGCGGGCGGTGTATCGTGTGCGCTGCTAACGCGGGGGTCCTGCGTAGCGCGGAGCTGGAGGTCCGTGTTGCGTGGGTGAGAAATACCCTTTGAACCTGATCTGGATAATGCCAGCGCAGGGAAGCGTACGGATTTCGCTCCAGCCTCAAGGGCCTCACCTCTCCGCGATTTCCGACTACTTCCATCTCGGTCTCCTGCTTAGCCGCCCCACTTTGTACGGAGACTTACATGAACGCCAATCCGAAGTTTATTTCCGCCGAAGCCCATGTGGACGAGGCCGCCGTCGCGCCGTTGCCGAATTCGCGCAAGGTCTACGTGACCGGCTCGCGCCCGGACATCCGCGTGCCGATGCGCGAAATCTCGCAGGCCGACACGCCCGACAGCTTCGGCGGCGAAAAGAATCCGCCGATCTACGTGTACGACACGTCGGGCCCCTACTCCGACCCGGACGCGGAGATCGACATCCGCGCGGGTCTGCCCGCGCTGCGCGAGGCGTGGATCAAGGAGCGCGGCGACACCGAGCCGCTGACCGGTCTGTCGAGCAGCTTCAGCCGCGAGCGCGCCGCCGATCCGGCCACCGCGCAGCTGCGTTTTCCGGGACTGCATCGCACGCCGCGCCGCGCGATCGCCGGCAGGAACGTGACGCAGATGCACTACGCGAAGCAAGGCCTCATCACGCCGGAAATGGAATACATCGCGATTCGCGAAAACCAGCGCCGTGCCGAGTACCTCGAGACCCTGAAGACGAGCGGCCCGAACGGCGCGAAGCTCGCCGCGATGATGGGCCGTCAGCACCCCGGCCAGGCATTCGGCGCGAGCGCGTTCGGTCCGAACGGCCTCACCGAAATCACCGCGGAATTCGTGCGCGAGGAAATCGCGCGCGGCCGCGCGATCATCCCGAACAACATCAATCACCCGGAAAGCGAGCCGATGATCATCGGCCGCAACTTCCTCGTGAAGGTCAATGCGAACATCGGCAACTCGGCGGTGACATCGTCGATCGGCGAGGAAGTCGACAAGATGACGTGGGCGATCCGCTGGGGCGGCGACACGGTGATGGATCTGTCGACCGGCAAGCACATTCATGAAACGCGCGAATGGATCATCCGCAACAGCCCGGTGCCGATCGGCACGGTGCCGATCTATCAGGCGCTCGAAAAGGTCAACGGCAAAGCTGAAGACCTCACCTGGGAAATCTTCCGCGACACGCTGATCGAGCAGGCCGAGCAAGGCGTCGACTACTTCACGATCCACGCGGGCGTGCGTCTGCAATATGTGCCGCTCACGGCGAACCGGATGACCGGCATCGTGTCGCGCGGCGGCTCGATCATGGCGAAGTGGTGTCTCGCGCATCACAAGGAAAGCTTCCTGTACGAGCATTTCGAAGAGATCTGCGAAATCATGAAGGCCTACGACGTGGCCTTCTCGCTCGGCGACGGCCTGCGTCCCGGCTCGATCTACGACGCGAACGACGAAGCGCAACTGGGCGAGCTGAAGACGCTCGGCGAACTCACGCAGATCGCGTGGAAGCACGACGTGCAGGTGATGATCGAAGGTCCGGGCCATGTGCCGATGCAGCTGATCAAGGAAAACATGGACCTGCAGCTCGACTGGTGCGACGAGGCGCCGTTCTACACGCTCGGGCCGCTGACCACCGACATCGCGCCGGGCTACGACCACATCACGTCGGGCATTGGCGCCGCGATGATCGGCTGGTTCGGCACCGCGATGCTGTGCTACGTGACGCCGAAGGAACACCTCGGTCTGCCGAACAAGGACGACGTGAAGACCGGCATCATCACGTACAAGCTCGCCGCGCATGCCGCCGATCTCGCGAAGGGTCATCCGGGTGCGCAGGTGCGCGACAACGCGCTGTCGAAGGCGCGCTTCGAATTCCGCTGGGAAGACCAGTTCAATCTCGGTCTCGACCCGGACAAGGCGCGCGAATTCCACGACGAAACGCTGCCGAAGGATTCGGCCAAGGTCGCGCATTTCTGCTCGATGTGCGGCCCGCACTTCTGCTCGATGAAGATCACCCAGGACGTACGCGAGTTCGCCGCGCAACAAGGCGTCACCGACGACGAAGCGCTGAAGAAAGGCATGGAAGTAAAGTCGATCGAGTTCATGAAGCAAGGCGCGGAGATTTATCAGCGGCAATGAGCGGGTTGCGCGATTCGCGCGAACCAGCACTGCAGTATCGAAGCCCGCCGGCATGGCGGGCTTTTCTTTTCCACCGCATCGAGCAGGCACGTTGCGTGCTGAGAGAAGGAAACATCTGTTTCCAACAACGAGCGGAGTCAGCATCATGAAATCGATCCGTCATCTCGGTACTCGTCTTGGTACGGTCGCAGCCGCCCTTTCACTTGTCGCGGGTCTCGCGGCATGCGGCGACATGTCCCCACGCACACGCGATACCGCGATCGGCGCGGGTGTCGGCGGCGCCGCTGGCGCGGCGATCGGTGGCAGCGGCTTGTCGACGTTGGGCGGCGCGGCGGTAGGCGGCGTCATCGGTAACCAGGTCGGCAAGTGAGCGGCAAGTGAGCGTTGCGTCCGATGACGCGTCCAACGATTCATATAGGATAGCAAACGATTTTTTCGGACCACGATCCGGACTGCCGAGGGCGCCGGATGCGGTGCGCCCTTGTCCCGACAACGCGCGTGGAAATAGGCTGAAATATGCGGTTGCGGTTTTGCCACAGCGCTGCCGCGGCAAGAGCGTAAGCTCCTCATAACGACGTCGCGCAAGGCGGCATCGGTTCATCGAGGAGCGCGCCATGAAGTCCCGCGTCGACACCCATCTTTGCGTGGTGCGCCTCTCGACGCCACGCGATTCGTCCAGTTTTTCCGCGAGGTTCGCGTGGCCCGCCACCGCGATTTGCGTGCTCGCCTCGAGTCTCTTTTTGGCAGGCTGCTATTACCCCGCCGGCTACTATCCCGCCGGCTATTATCCGTCGTACTATTCGACCGCGCCCGCGACCACAGCCGACCAAACCGCGCCGGCGACCGATCAACAGCAGCCGCCTCAAGCCCAGGCGCAAATGCAGGTCGCACCGCAAGACATGCAGCCCGGTTATGCGGTCCCCGCGCCTGTGTACGCGGCGCCGCCGGTTTATCCCGCCTACTATCCGCCGCCGCCTTATCCCGCTTATTACGGCTACCCCGCCTACTACGGACCGTCGATTGCGATCGGCATTGGCGGTTATTGGGGCGGCCATTGGGGTGGCCATGGGGGCGGCCACTCGCATTGACCTGTCCTCTTTCGTCGCGGAGCGTGCACGCGCCGGCACTTCAACTGCCGGCGCGCGCGCTTCTTCATGAGTCGTTTTTCCGCGCGTATCGCCCTCCACCGCGCATACCCCGCCCGTACTTTCCCGGCTTGACGCGCCGGTAAGGCGCTCTATCCTTGGAAGGTTTCATGCAGCACCCGCTTAAATCGGGCGACGCCGCTTTGTCGAGGCCAGTTGCGAGCGTCCGCCGAATCAGAGCGACGCGCCGTCATGCGCAATCCCCGCGTCGAATTACACAACAACGAAGGAGACGTGATGTTTCATCAACTACTCACTCCGGTTGGCAATTCGCTTTTTCCGTCGTTCATCGTCGCCGCGCTGCCGATCATCGCCGTGCTCGCGCTGCTCGGCTGGGCGCGCAGGCCCGCGTGGCAAGCGTCGCTCGCGGGACTGATCATCGGTTTGATCGTGGCGATTTTCGTCTGGCAGTTTCCGGTCGGGCTCGCGTTCAACTCGGTCGCGGCTGGCGTCGTGTTCGCGATCTGGCCAGTGATGTGGATCGTGTTCACCGCGATCCTGCTGTACAACATCGCGCAGCGCTCGGGACGCTTCGAGGCCTTTCGCCTGTGGATGATCGACAACCTGCCGAACGACCGGCGCATCGTGCTCGTCGTGGTCGGCTTTTCGTTCGGCGCGCTGCTCGAGGGCATTTCGGGTTTCGGCACGCCGGTCGCGATCACGAGCTCGCTGCTGATCATGCTCGGCTTTCCGACGCTCGAAGCGCTGACCTTCACGCTGATCTTCAACACCGCGCCGGTCGCGTTCGGCGCGCTCGGCGTGCCGATCACGGTGCTCGGCGCGGTCACGCATCTGCCGTCCGATGTGCTCGGCAAGATGGTCGGGCGGCAATTGCCTTTCTTCGCGGTCCTGCTGCCCTTCTATGTGATCGCCGTGTACGCGGGCTTTCGCAACATGCTGCGGATCTGGCCGGTGCTGCTGGTCTCGGGCCTGAGCTTCGCGCTGACCCAGTTCGTCGTCTCGAACTTCATCAACTACAGCCTGACCGACGTGCTGTCGTCGCTGGTTTCGCTGATCCTCACCGTTGCGTTCCTGCGCGTCTGGAAGCCCGCCGTCGATCCGAAATTCGCGATCAACGTCGATCGCATCAGCGAGGTGCGCGGCAAGATCGGCGGCGCACAGGGCTGGTATCCGTGGATCATCGTGTCGGTCGTCGTGATCATCTGGACGATCGCGAGGATCTTCACGATCGGCGACATCAAGTTGTCGTGGCCCGGTCTCGACAAGGCCGTGTTCATCACGCTCTACAACACGCCGTACGGCGCGGTCTGGGACTTCCAGCCGCTCGCGACCGGTACCGCGATCCTCGTCGCCGCGCTCATCACGGCGTTCGTCGTACGGCTCTCGCCCGCCGAGTTCGGCAAGGCGATCTCCGATACGTGGGTGCAAACGCGCATCGCGATCCTGACCGTGGCAACGATCGTCGGCCTCGCTTACCTGATGAACTACTCGGGACTCACCTACACGCTCGGTCTCGGCGTTGCGTCGGTCGGGCCGCTGTTTCCGCTCGTGTCGGCGTTCCTCGGCTGGGTGGCGGTGTTCCTGTCGGGCAGCGATACGTCGGGCAATGCGCTGTTCGGCAATCTGCAGGTGGTCGCGGCCAACCAGCTCAATCTGAATCCGGTGCTGATGGCGGCGACCAACTCGTCGGGCGGCGTGATGGGCAAGATGATCTCGCCGCAGAACATCGCGACCGGCGTCGCGACCACCGAGTTGAAGGGCAAGGAAGGCGTCGTGTTCGCCAAGACCTTCAAACATTCGATTCTGCTGACGGTGCTGCTTGGCGTGCTCGTCTGGGCGCAGCAGAACGTCCTGCAATGGATGATTCCGCATTGAGGTCGCGCCAGTAACGGCGCAATGCAATTCACATCTTTTCGGACGGCCGCCCACGCATCGCGGGCGCCGTTTCCGATCCCATCCCACCGCCGTTCCGCCTGATCGCAATTTTTCTCACATATCGGCGAGAATTGCTCGTTTGGCGCGCGCCCTCGCAGCGCTTACCATCGACCTCATCGGACGCGGCTGTCTCCCGGATCTTGCCGTTTCATCCCGTACTGAAACGATTCGCGCGATCGCACTGTTACGATGAGCTGGCGTCCCGACTCAACTGCGCGCGGCGCCATTCCAATGAAAACCAGAAACCTGCTGCAACTGCTGATCCTCGCTGCCCTATGGGGCGCATCGTTCCTGTTCATCCGCGTCGGCGTGACCGACTTCGGCGTCGCGCCGCTGATGGCGCTGCGCGTCGGCATCGGCGCGCTCTTTCTCGCGATCGTGCTGATCGCGCGACGGCCGCTGCAACAGTCCGCCACCGTGTTGCGCACGCACGCAGTGCCGCTGCTCGTGGTCGGTATCGTCAATTCGGCGGCACCGTTCTGCCTGTTCGCGTATGCCGAGCTGACACTGTCGGCGGGCGTCACGTCGGTGATCAATGCGTGCGCGCCGCTGTGGGGCGCGCTGGTCGGCTTCCTGTGGCTGCGCGACCGGCTCAGCGCACTGCGCACGCTCGGTCTCGTGGTCGGCTTTCTCGGCGTGCTGATGCTCGTGTGGGATCAGATCGCGGCGCCGGCCGGCTCGGCCGCCTCGCCGCTGAGCGTCGCGCTCGCGGCCGGCGCCGCGCTCGGCGCCACGCTGCTCTACGGCATCGCCGCCAACTACACGAAGCGTCACCTGACTGGCGTCGACGCGCTGACCGTCGCGACCGGCACGATGATCGGCGCGACGATCGTGCTGCTGCCGCTCGCGGTCATCTACTGGCCCGCCGCGCCGATCTCGCTGCGCGCGTGGGGCGCGGTGATCGCGCTCGGCGTCGCCTGTACCGGCATCGCGTACATGCTGTTCTTCCATCTGATCGCGGTCGCCGGGCCGACGCGCGCGATCACCGTGACCTTCGTGATTCCGATCTTCGGCATTCTGTGGGGCGCGTTGTTTCTCGGCGAGACGGTGTCGCCCGGCATGCTCGAAGGGTGCGCTGTGATTCTGGTCGGCACCGCGTTGGCGACCGGCGTAGTCAAGCGCTTGCCGTGGATGGGGACGCGGCGCGCGGATACCTGAGCGCACGGAGTCAATCGGCAACCGCGCCGGGTCGCGGCTTGCCGATCCGGTCACGTTACATCGGCTCACGCGCGGGCCCTTCGCGCGTCAAATGCATAGTCAAAAAAAACCGCCCGGATTTCTCCGGGCGGTTTCGTCGAACCGGCGGCGTCGGCCGCGAGGCTCTCGTATCAGTGCAGCTGGTCGGCCATCAGGCTCATGATCTGCTTGGCCTGCGAGCTTTCGTCGAGTTGCCCCTTGTCGTCGACCACGGCCACGCGGGTCTGGTTCGGCGTCACCGCGCGCACGTTCACGCGATACTGCCTGGCGACCTTCTCCTTCTTGCCGTGGAAGACCTGGCTCCAGAAGCCCTGCTCGGCCGACGACATATCCTTCGGATCGACGTAGCGCACGAAATAGAGGCCGCGGCTCATGTCGCGATCGTCGACCGTGAAATTGCTGCGATCGAGTGCGAGGCCCACGCGCAGCCACGCGCGGTCATACGGCTCGCCGAGCGTGAGTTCGGTCGATGAGAGCTGCGCCGACGTGTTGTTGGCCGAATCCGCGTCCGGCATAGGCGGTTGCGCCGCGAGCGCGACGTTCTGCGCGACAACGGCGGCCGTCGCCGACTTCGCACCCGCCGTCGCCGCGTTCGGCGCGATCTGCGTGCCCGCGGGCGACAGCTCGGCGTTCTGTGTGCCACCCGCGTTGCTACCCGAATCGGCCCGCGCCAGCGAGACCATCAGGCGCTTCAGGTATTCCTGCTCGAGCGCCGGGTCGTTCGGCTTGGGTTGCCACTGGGTCGACTCGTTGTTCGTACCGGTGATCGCCTCACGCATGCCTTTCTGGCTGACGAACACATAGGTGCCGCCCTTCGGCGCCGCTTCGAGACGCGTGCGAAACTTGTTGCGCTCCGAACTCACGTAGCTGTTGCCCATCGCCTTCGACAGCGTGTTGCGGATAAAGCCGTCGTTGATCTGCGCGTGGGTTTCGTTCCAGTCGGTTTCCATCACGCCCTTGTCGCGCTGGTCGACCACGAGCAGGAAGCCCTGCTCCTGCCAGAAGCGGCGAATTTGCGGCCAGGCCTGATCGGGCGTTTTGTTGTCGATCACGAGCCAGCTCTCGGTGCCGTCGCGCTGGATGTGGATGCCCTGGACGGGCGGCACGACCGCGACCGCGTCGCCGGCCGGCGCCTGTGCCTGCACCTGTTTCAGCGTGGACAGCGAGGTTTCGCCGCCCTGCGGCGGCAGCGAACGCTGATCGGCCGTCTCGTCGATCATGTTCGGCGGTACGGCAAGCGATACCTGCTTCGAACGGGAGTCGCTCCTATAGTCGATTTTGGTCGGCGACGAGGTGCCGCAGCCGGCGACCAGCCCGCCTGCCATGAGCATTACTGCAAACCGCTTGGTGAGACGAAAATCAGTCATGTTCGGGGAATCCTTCCGCTACGCCACGGCAAGTTTCCGTGGATCAACCCAACATTTTACCGGTCCCGGCGAGGCCTGTGCAAAAACTGGGGTTTGCCCGCGAATCGCCGCATGCCACGGCTACGAAGCGACCACGGGAAAAAAGTCCGCGCCCATCATGCTATTTGCCTTCTTATGCGGTAAATTTAACACTAAATAACACTTTCGAGTTGACCTTGGGACTATTCCCAAGTCTTTGCCGGAGGGCCGCCGAATAAGGGCTTCCGGTCTGCATGCGGCTTGTTTTTAAACATGGCGCGCGGTCCTGTCCGCCGCGATGTGCAAAGACCAGAAAAAAACCAGCGCCAGATTAATCGAGTTATCTCAATAAAAAATCCGGCGCCAAACGAGGAAGGCCTCATGTCCCAGTCCTGTCTCAATCCATCCGCGATCGCCTCGGCGATCGCCGTCGTCGCGTGCTGCGCGAGCTTCGGCGCACATGCCGAATTGGGCGGCACGATGCCGAGCCAGGCGGTGTCGGGCGCGAGCGCGCCGCGCACGCTGCTCAATGGCGCACTGCGCGAGCGCACGTGGACCGACGCTGGCAATACGACCATCAACGAATACGCGACCAGCACCGGCCTGATCGTCGCCTACGCGTGGCAAGGCCCGACGATGCCGGATCTGCACGCGCTACTCGGCAAATACGGCGACTCGTACAAGACAGGCGCCGCGGCGGCGGCCGGCAGCGGCAATCTGCATTCGTCGCGGGTCACGCGCGCCGACGTGATCGTCGAGTCCGGCGGACCGATGCGCGGCTACGTCGGCCGCGCGTGGCTGCCGGCGGCTTTGCCCGCCGGCGTCACCTCCGACGACATCCAGTAACGCGTGCGCCCCGCACGCGTCGCTCGCGCCCCCTTCACGCCTAAGTTCCACCCGACGGATCGCCACGCCATGAAATCCGCCTTGCGTTTCCATGCCCTGCTTCTGATCGTCTGCGCGGCCCTCGTCGGCTGCGGCGGCGGAGGCGGCAGTTCCTCGTCCAGCTCGTCCGGCTCGGGCTCGACGCCGTCCGCGACCGCGCCGACCTCGTCGACCAGTTCCACGAGCGCGTCGAACACGACGCAGAGCGCGAACGTGCCGCAATCGACCACGCCCAACGTGCAGCTGGTCACGGTCGGCGTATCGCCCGGCAGTACGCGCAACATGCTGACGACGAGCGTCACCGTCTGCCAGGCCGGCACCAGCAACTGCGCGACGATCGACGACATCCAGGTCGACACCGGCTCGAACGGCCTGCGCATCCTCGCATCGGCGCTGCCGACGACCCTGTCGCTGCCGACCATCGCCGCGGGCGGCGGCGTGAGCGCCGAATGCGCGGTGTTCGGCAGCGGTTATGCGTGGGGCTCGATCCGCAACGCGGACGTACGCATGGCTGGCCAACAGGCGTCATCGATTCCGATCCAGGTAATCGCCGACAGTGCGCTGCCCGCCGCACCCACCGACTGCGCGAACTCCGGCGCGTCGCTGCTGACGGTGTCGAGCCTGCACTCGAACGGGATCCTCGGCGTGGGCCTGTTCCCGGTCGACTGCGGCAACGGCTGCTCGAACTCCGCATTGCCGCGCTGGTACTACAGCTGCACGACGAGCGGCTGCACCGCAACCGCGCAGCCGCTCGCACAGCAGGTGACCAACCCGGTCAGCAGCTTCCCGCTCGACAACAACGGCGTCGTGATCGACCTGCCGGCCGTCGCCGATGCGGGCGCGGCCAGCGTGTCGGGCTCGTTGATCTTCGGCATCGGCACCCAGTCGAACAACACGCTGACGAGCCCGAACGTCCTGAAGGCGAACGCCGCGACCGGCTACGTGACGACGAACTCGGGCGGTCAGACCTATGCGGTGAGCTATCTCGACAGCGGCTCGAACGGCCTGTTCTTCCACTCGACGCAGTTCCCGTTGTGCGGCTTGTGGTACTGCCCGACTTCGACGCAGTCGGCGAGCGCGTCGATCACCGGCATCGATGGCGTGTCGAGCACGGTGTCATTCGACATAGCCAATTCGAGCACGCTGTTCTCATCGTCGAACAACGCGTTCGACAATCTCGCCGGCAATTCGAGTCAGGGCTTCGGCTGGGGCTTGCCGTTCTTTTACGGCAAACGCATTTACACGGCGATTGCGGCGCGCAATACGTCGGCCGGCCAGGGGCCGTATTACGCGTTCTGAGGTTGATTGGGTTGGATGCGCAGCGATGGCGCGAGACGCGGACGGGAACTCAGCCCGCCGCGCTGGCGGGTTGCGCAGCCGGCGCGGCCAGCTTTGCCGGCGCGAGCCAGCGGAATACGTCCAGCTCTTCGCCGTGGAACGTGCACTCGGCGGCGGCCGGCGTGCTGACCCTCTTCGGCTCGGCCTGCTTCGCGGCCACGTTGACGTCCATCGCCGCTTGCGATGCCGATGCCGCGAGCGGCGCGGAGACCGCCACCTCGGACGCGCTTACCCGATGCTCGATCGTCCCCTCCACCACGACGCGCGAGCCGCGAATCGCGGCCCCGCGATGCGTGACCCGCAGCGTATCCGACGACATCCCCGACGGCGCCTCGGCCAGCTTGCTGCGCATCAATTGTTCGCATGCGCCCGAGTTGCGGGTACCGATCGTGCAGGCCGCTAGCAGCGCCGCGGCGCTCGCGACACAGGCGATAGAGAGAAGGCGAATCTTCATCGATGTTCCGTTGTTCCAGGCCTCGGTCATTGTAGCTTACGACCCCGTCGCCCGGCTTCGCGGCCGCCTGCCGCTTGACCTTGACCCAGCGCATCGGCATTGTGTTGACCGGTCGCGCCCTCGATGGCGCAGCCGGCAGCCCGGTTGCCCACATTGCGTGGCGAATTCAAAACGACTCTACCCCCGGTAACGATCTCGGCTTCTTCATGCTCAGCCTCGTCCTGCTCGCGATCGTCGCCTACGCCGCGACCAATATCGACAACCTGTTCGTGCTGCTCGGCTTTCTGACCGAAACGGGCGTGGAGCGGCGCCGCGTGGTCGCGGGACAGTACGCGGGCTCTTTGATCCTCGTCGCCGCGGCGCTCGTGCTCGCGGCCTTGCTCACGCGCCTGCCGGCCGGTTATGTGGGCCTGCTCGGCTTGCTGCCGATCGTCGTGGGCCTGCACAAGGCCTGGCAGCGCTTCGGTCCCGGCCACGCGCGGCGCAACGCCAGCGAAGATAGCGAGGACAGCCGCGCAAGCGCTCCGCCATCCGTTCGCGGCTCATCGAGCTGGACCGTCGCGAGCGTCGCCATCGCCAACGGCTCGGACAACCTCGCCGTCTACGTGCCGCTGTACGCGAGTCGTACGCCCGCCGAGAACGCGCTGGTTTCGCTCGTGTTCGTCGTGATGATCGGGCTCTGGTGCGCGGGCGCGGCATGGCTGGTCGACCACCCGTTGCTCGGCGCGCCGATCCGGCGCTACGGCTCGGCGCTGCTGCCGCTGATCCTCGTCACGATAGGCGTATCGGTGATGGTGAACAGCGATACGTTGCGACTTTGGTCCGGCGCGTGATCAACGCGGGGCGTCGACGAAGACTGCGCGGCACGCAACGGCTTCGGCTTGCCGCCTTCAGCGTCGTAGTCTTCGTCTGCCGATCCTGCTTCGCCAGTCTCAATTCGCCGGCTGGGGCGGTTGCACGTAAGTACGCACGCCCGCCAGCGGCGCGCCATAGCCGCCCGCGCTCGCGTTGTTCGGCAAGCCGTTGACCAGTTGCGCACGCGGATCGGTCGGATTCAGATTCAGCTCGCCCGCCTGCTGGTTGCCATGCGTCGGATACTCGCTGCCGCGCGCCGCCTGCGGCATCAGACCTGTACTGTTCTGCGGCGCGTTCATGTCGTTCTGCGCGCTGAGCCCCTGCGCGCCGGCCTGCCCGACGAACCCACATGCCAACGCCGCGCACGCGCAGATCCTCGCGAGGCCGGATATCTTCGCTACCCTTTTCATGTTCACCTCCTGCTCTGTGAATTGACGACGCCTCGTGAGCTCACCCCTGAATCGAGTGCCGCGCGAGCGTCCCACGGCACCTTCCATGCGAGCGGCCGCTCGCCCCCTTCTGCAGCCGAGCAGGCCACGGCCCACTCCACCTCGGCCCTTGACGCTTTCTCAATAATATGTTCCCATTGCGCACTATGTACCGCGCCCAGACCACCCTATCGCTACTACTAGCCCGCTCTACCGGGCTAGGTCTGCTGCTGCGCGCGTCCGCTTCTCTCTGATACACCGAAGCATCGCTTGAATCCCCAGTAACTGACCCAGCCCCGGTTTCCGACCGGCGGCCCAGTATCGCGTTTTCGTCGTCCGGTCGACACCCATTCCACGGTCTCTCCCCCGGATGATGAAAATGTTGAAAAACCCTGCTACCAAGTACCGTTCGTTCAAGCCGGTCAATTTGACGGATCGCCAGTGGCCGTCGCGCACCATCACGCGCGCGCCGATCTGGATGAGCACCGATCTGCGCGACGGCAACCAGGCGCTGTTCGAGCCGATGAACGCCGAGCGCAAGATGCGCATGTTCAAGACGCTGGTGCAGATCGGCTTCAAGGAAATCGAAGTCGCGTTTCCGTCGGCGTCGCAGACCGATTTCAACTTCGTGCGCGAGCTGATCGAGGGCGGCCATATTCCCGACGACGTGACGATCGAAGTGCTCACGCAGGCGCGCGACGATCTGATCGAGCGTACTTTCGAATCGTTGCGCGGCGCCCCGCGCGCGATCGTCCATCTGTACAACGCGACCGCGCCGGAATTCCGCAAGATCGTGTTCGGCCTCGAAAAGAGCGGCGTGATCGAACTCGCGCAGAAGGCCGCGCGCACGATGAAACGCCTCGCCGACGCGCAACCGGACACGCACTTCACGCTGCAATACAGCCCGGAAGTGTTCAGCGGCACCGAACTCGAATTCGCGAAGGAAGTCTGCGACGCGGTGTTCGACATCTGGCGACCGACGCCCGAGCACAAGGCGATCGTCAATCTGCCGGCCACCGTCGAAATGGCCACGCCGAACGTCTACGCCGACCAGATCGAATGGATGCACCGCAATCTCGCGCGTCGCGACTCGCTGATCGTCTCCGTCCACCCGCATAACGACCGCGGCACGGCCGTCGCGGCCGCGGAGCTCGCGGTGATGGCGGGCGCGGATCGCGTCGAAGGTTGTCTGTTCGGCAACGGCGAGCGCACCGGCAACGTCGACCTCGTCACGCTCGCGTTGAACCTGTACACGCAGGGCGTCGACCCCGAGCTCGATTTCTCGAACATCAACGAAGTCGCGCGCACGGCCGAGGAATGCACGCAGTTGCCGGTGCATCCGCGTCATCCGTATGTCGGCGATCTCGTCTTCACCGCGTTCTCGGGCTCGCACCAGGACGCGATCAAGAAGGGCTTCGCCGCGCAGAAGCCGGACGCGATCTGGGAAGTGCCGTACATGCCGATCGATCCGAGCGACCTCGGCCGAACCTACGACTCCGTGATTCGCGTGAACAGCCAGTCGGGCAAGGGCGGTATCGCGTACCTGCTCGAGCAGAGCTACGGCGTCGTGTTGCCGCGCCGTCTGCAGGTCGATTTCAGCTCGGCCGTGCAGCGCTTCACCGACCAGAGCGGCCAGGAAGTCACGCCCGCGCAGATCTGGGAACTGTTCCA
The DNA here is from genome assembly GCF_014200875.1 of Paraburkholderia sp. HC6.4b. Classification (NCBI taxonomy): domain Bacteria; kingdom Pseudomonadati; phylum Pseudomonadota; class Betaproteobacteria; order Burkholderiales; family Burkholderiaceae; genus Paraburkholderia; species Paraburkholderia sp. HC6.4b. The sequence continues at coordinate 74,852 of NZ_JACHDC010000019.1, read as the reverse complement.
GCAGGAATACGTGCGCACGGCCGAGCCGGTCCGCTATATCAGCCACAGCCTGTCCGAGCATGACGGCCGCGAGCACATCAAGCTCAACGTCGAAATCAACGGCACGCCGCGCGTGCTGGGCGGCGCCGGCAACGGCCCGCTCGACGCGCTGATGCACGCCTTCGACGTGCCCGTGCGCATCCAGCACTACGAGGAACGCGCGCTCACGCAGGGCGCCGATGCGCGCGCGATCGCGATCGCCGAAATGGCCGGCACCGATGTGGCCGGCAGCGCGTTCGGCGTCGGTGTCGATGCGAACCTGATCACCGCGTCGATCCGCGCGGTGATCAGCGGCGTGAACCGCGCGTATGCACGCGTGAACACGGATGCCCAGGAGCGCTTCTTCGACGCCGCGCTGAGCGACGCGACGGTGTGAGGCAGCGTCTGCCGCGTTGAACGTGCGGCACGCCGCATGTTCGACGGGCTGACGACAACCAAGAAGGGGCGTTTCGACGCCCCTTCCTTTTTAATGGGGATTTATCCGCGTCAACCTCGGCCGACGGTCAATGAAACACGTCCCGGCCGAAGTACTTCAGCGAAATCCGCTGATACGTACCGTCTTTTCTCATGCCGGCGAGCGCGTCGTCGATCGCCAGGCGCAGCTTCGGATTGCCCTTGCGGATCAGTACGGCCGACTTGTCGCTGCTATCGGGCGACGTATCGACCGCGACGACCTTGATCCTCGCCTCGGGCTCGCGCTTCCTGTAGTCGAGAAACGACAATGAATCGTTGACGGTCGCGTCGACGCGGCCCGCGACGAGCAGCTCGATCGATTCGTCGAAGCCCTGCGCCGGAATCACCTGCGCGCCGTGCGCGGCCGCGATCCTGCCGACGTTGCTGGCCAGCGTATTGGCCGATTTGCGGCCCTTCAGGTCGTCGAAAGATTTGATCGTCGTGTTGTCCGATGCGACGATCAGCACCGCGTGCGACGTGATGTACGGCTCCGAGTAATCGTATTTGAGCTTGCGCTCGTCGGTGATCGCGACCTCGTTGATCACCGCGTCGTAGCGATTGACGTCGAGACCGGCGATCAGTCCTTCCCATTTGCCTTCGATGAATTGCGGCTTGACGCCGAGACGCTGCGCGATCGCGCTCCCAATCTCGACGTCGAAGCCGGTCAGCTTGCCCGCGTCGTCGTGGTAGGTGAACGGGGCGTACGTACCTTCGGTGCCGATCCGGAACACGCCCGATGCCTTGATCCGCGCGAGATCATCGGCGCTAGCCGGATGCGCGAGTGCTGCCTGCAACAGCGCAATCATCGCAAGTGAACGAATCGGCTTCATCGGACGGCTCCGTCTGAGTGCCTGCGCAGGTGGCAGACTGCCGCGTTTGGCGGGGAGTGCCGGCGTGCGGCCGGCTGTGTGGGCCGACTGTAGCAAACCGTCCGCGATTTTCAAAGCGCTTCGCGCGCGGTGCGTCGATCCGCACAAGTCAGCCGCTGCGCTCTGCCGTCGAGCATATGGCGCAGGCAAAAAAACCCCGCAAGCGCTCATGCTTTCACGAGCCTTTGCGGAGCCTTTTCGCGCAGCTTTCGGTGCGGGTCGGCGTGTCGGCGCGCCGCTCAGTACGTCTCCAGATGCAGCCGCCCTTCCCGCTTCAGCTTCGCCCACAACGCTTCCCAATCGATCTGATGCTGCTCGCCGATATCCTTGAGCGCCTGCAGCACACCGTCCTCCATGCCCTTGAGGCCACACACGTAGATATAGGTGTTGTCGTCCTTCAGCAGGTTCGCGACGTCGGCCGAACGTTCGCGCATTGCGTCCTGCACGTAGCGCTTCGCCTGTCCCGGGGTGCGCGAAAACGCGAGCGTGGTGTCGATGAAATCCTTCGGCAGATTCGTCAGCGGTCCAAAGTACGGCAGCTCCTCCTTGGTACGCGCGCCGAAGAACAGCATCAGCTTGCCGGTCGCGCCTTTGAGGCGCTTGCGGCGGCGATACTCGGTCATCGCGCGCATCGGCGCGGAACCGGTGCCCGTGCAGATCATCAGCAGATGCGAGTTCGGATGATTCGGCATCAGGAAGGTGCTGCCGAACGGACCGATCACGTTGACCACGTCGCCCTTCTTCAGATCGCACAGATAGTTCGAGCACACGCCGTCGATCGCGTCGCCGTGCTGCTGCGACACCCGTTTCACCGTCAGCGACACGTTGTTATAGCCGGGCCGCTCGCCATCGCGCGGACTCGCGATCGAGTATTGGCGCGCGTGATGCACGCGGCCGTCGGCAGCAGCTCCCGGCGGCAGAATGCCGATCGACTGGCCTTCGAGCACCGGAAACGGCATCGAGCCGAAATCGAGCACGATGTGATGGATGTCGCTCGACGTCGCGCTGTCGGTGAGCCGGTAGTTGCCGACCACCGTCGCGGTGGTCGGCGCCTTATGCGTGTAGAGATTCACGTACGGCTTCGCGGCCGACCACGGCGGCACGAGCGCGCCGCGCACGGTATCCACTTCGATGCCGTCCGCTTCGGCGGCGCTGTCGTCCGCGGTGGACGCGGCCACCGGTTCTTCAGCCGGCACCGCCATCGTGTTCTGCTCCGGCAACACGTCCCACGTAAACTGCTCGTCGATCGAATAGGCGTCGGCCTTCAGCACGGTGCGCCAGTTGTCGATCGCGCCGGTCGGGCACGGCGGCACGCAGGCCATGCAGCCGTTGCAGACGTCGGCCTTCACGACGTAGTTGTTGTCGTCGTGCGTGATCGCATCGACCGGACAGGTCTCTTCGCAGGTATTGCAGCGAATGCAGATCTCCGGATCGATCAGATGCTGCCGCAGAACTTCGACCGATACTGGCCCGTTCATGACTTCCTCGCCTGCTTCAGTTGAAGCGCACGTATTCGAAATCGACTGGCTGACGGTTCACGCCCATCGCGGGCGGCGCGATCCAGTTCGCGAACTTGCCCGGCTCGGCGACGCGGCCCATCAGCGAAGCGACGAACGCGCGGTCTTCCGGCGTGGCGAGCCAGTTCGCTTCGTTCGCGGCCCATTCGGCTTCGCTGACGACGCGGCCGTCGGGCGACACGCGCGTGCCCGCGAACGTGCCGATCTGCCGGTTGAACGCCTTGTGCGGCACCGTCATGCGAAAGTCGATGCCGGCCTTCTCGAGCACCTTGTTCCAGCGGCCGACGCCCGCGACCGAGTCCTTGATGTAATCGTCGCGCAGCACTTCGTTCATCGCGTTGAGCATCGGCACTTCGCGCTCGACGAGCTTGCCGTCCTGCACGTCGAGCAGCTTGTAAGCAAGCTCGTTCAGGCGATGATCGTCGTCGCGCTTGCCTTCCTCGTAGCGGCCCTTCAGACCCGAGCTATAGAACGTCGCCGCGTTCGACGAATGATCGGCGCCGAACAGGTCGATCGTGACCGAGTAATGGAAGTTCAGATAGCGCTGGATGGTCGGCAGATCGATCACGCCGGCCGCGCGGATCTTCGCGACGTCGCCGGTGCCGAGTTCGTTCATCACCTGAGCGGTGCGCTGGATCACGCGCGACACGCCCGATTCGCCGACGAACATGTGATGCGCTTCCTCGGTCAGCATGAACTTCGTCGTGCGCGCGAGCGGATCGAAGCCCGACTCCGCGAGCGCCGACAACTGGAACTTGCCGTCGCGGTCGGTGAAGTACGTGAACATGTAGAACGCGAGCCAGTCCGGCGTTTTCTCGTTGAACGCGCCGAGAATGCGCGGGTTGTCCTCGTCGCCCGAGCGACGGCCGAGCAAGGCTTCGGCTTCCTCACGACCGTCGCGGCCGAAGTAGCGATGCAGCAGGTACACCATCGCCCACAAGTGACGGCCTTCCTCGACGTTGACCTGGAACAGGTTGCGCAGATCGTACAGCGACGGCGCGGTCAAACCGAGGTGACGCTGCTGCTCGACCGAGGCCGGTTCCGTATCGCCCTGCGTGACGATGATGCGGCGCAGGTTCGCGCGATGCTCGCCGGGCACGTCCTGCCACGCGGCTTCGCCCTTGTGCTCGCCGAAGTGGATCGTGCGATCCTGCTCGCCCGGCGTGAGGAAAATGCCCCAGCGGTACTCGGGCATCTTCACGTAGTCGAAGTGCGCCCAGCCGCCCGCATCGACGCTGACCGCGGTGCGCAGATACACGTCGTAACCGTGCGAGCCTTCCGGGCCCATGTCGCCCCACCATGACAGAAAGTTCGGCTGCCATTGTTCGAGCGCGCGTTGCAGCGCGCGGTCGTCGGCGAGGTTGACGTTGTTCGGAATCTTTTCGCTGTAGTTGATCGAGGACATGGTCGGTTCCCTGGGTCAATTCCCTGTTCGGAAGCTGCAGTGGCGAGAGGCGCGTATCGGCAGGCGGCGTCGTTTAGTCGGAGTGAGCGCGGCGCATCTCACACGCGCGACACATCGAATTGCGCCTTGCTGCCCTTGCCGTACACCTTGAGCGCACCCTTCTCGCCCACTGCGTTCGGCCGGTTGAAGATCCAGTTCTGCCAGGCGGTGAGACGGCCGAAAATGCGCGTCTCCATCGTCTCCGGCCCATTGAAGCGCAGATTCGCTTCGAGGCCGGTCAAGGCATCGGGCGACATCGCCGCGCGTTCTTCGAGCGCAATGCGGATTTCGTCGGCCCAATCGATGTCGTCCGGCGACGCGGTGACGAGACCGAGGCGCTCCGCGTCGAGCGCCTTGACCGGCTGGCCGATCAGCGCGCGCGCCGCGTCGAGCGGCTCGGCTTCCTCGTAGAAGCGCCGCGCGAGCCGCGACTGATGCGTCACCATCGGATACAGGCCGAAGTTGACTTCCGACAGCGTGATCGCCGGCTCCTCGTCCTCGTTGTCGGGCAGCGCGGCCATGTAGGTGCGATCGGCGGCGAACGCGAGTTCCGCGAACGTGCCGGCGAAGCATGAACCCGGCTCGATCAGCGTGAAGATGGAGCGCGACGACACGTCGAGGCGCGCGAGCGTGCGGCGCAGCATGCCGATCGTTTCGCGCACGAACCAGTGATCCCGGTGCTGCAGCAGCGTCGCATCGACCGCGAGCAGGTGGCGCGCGTCGCCTTCGGTCTTGAACACCCAGGTGCCGATGTCGAGCGCGTTGGTGCGCATCGAGAGGATCGCGTCGTCGAGTTCGCGCGCGAATTGCAGCGGCCACCAGTTGGCGCCCGCCGCGACGATCGCGGCGATGCCGGTCGGTTGCGCGGTCTGTGGCGCGCGCGCGGTGAAGGTCGCCACACGTTTCGCGCGATCGATCGTGATCTCGACCGTCTGATAGCTGAGGCCAGCTTCGCGATCCGTGCGTTCGATGCGCGTGAGCGCGACGCCTGGCGCTCCGGCCGGACGATCGCTGTGCGCGCCGAGTTCGAGCGCGCGCGCCTGAATGGCCTGCTCGAACTGGTTCGGCTTCACGACTTCGTCGACGAGACGCCAGGCCTTCGCGCGTTCGCCGCGCACGCCCTCGACCACCGTGCAGAAGATATCCGCGCGATCGTGGCGCACCTTGCGCTTGTCGGTCACGCGCGTGAGTCCGCCGGTGCCGGGCAGCACGCCGAGCAGCGGCACTTCCGGCAGCGACACCGAAGAGGAACGATCGTCGATCAGATAGATTTCATCGCAGGCGAGCGCGAGTTCATAACCGCCGCCCGCGCACGCGCCGTTCACCGCGGCGAGAAACTTCAGCCCCGAATGGCGCGACGAATCTTCGAGCCCGTTGCGCGTTTCGTTCGTGAATTTGCAGAAGTTGACCTTCCACGCGTGCGATGACAGCCCCAGCATGAAGATATTCGCGCCCGAGCAGAACACCCGGTCCTTCAGGCTCGTCACCACCACCGTGCGGACTTCCGGATGCTCGAAGCGAATGCGCTGAATCGCGTCGTGCAGCTCGATGTCGACGCCGAGATCATACGAATTGAGCTTCAGCTTGTAGCCGTCGCGAATGCCGCCGTCCTCGGCGACGTCGAGGCCGAGCGTCGCGACCGGACCGTTGAAGCTGAGCTTCCAATGCTTGTACTGCGACGGCTCGGTGCGATAGTCGACCGGCGCGGCCTGGGCAACGGCGGTGGGTGCTGTGGACATGGGGCGTCTCCTGACTGGACGATGCAATCTGTTTTTTGAACAATAGTGCATCGTCATACCAGCGTAAAGCACTTTAGTGCATTTTTACGGGGAAACCCTAGTGCCCGCGATCGGTCAGTTCACGCGCGCCTCGTCGGGGGCTTCCGCCGCGAGCCGCGCGGCGAGACGGTCGCGCAACTGCAGGTACGCATCGGCGAGCGTCTTTTCGCTGGTGTCGAACGACATGTCCGCGCGTCCGTATAGCTCGGCGCGCCCGGCGAGGATGCGCTTCAGGTCGTCCATCGCCTCGCGGTTGCCGGACATCGGCCGCAGATCGCCTTGCGCGACGACGCGGCGCATATGTTCCTCGGGCGTCGCCTGCAACCACACGGTGAAGCAGTGCGACAGCAGCACGTTGAACGTGCCCGATTCCGACACGAGCCCGCCCGGCGACGCGATCACCGCGTGCGAATGCTCGTGGATCACCGCCTCGAGCGCGCGTTGCTCGTAGCGTCGATACGCGCTCGCGCCGTACAGCGAATGAATCTCCGACGGCGGACAGCCCGCGAGCTGTTCGATCACGCGCGTGAGCTCGATGAACGGCACCTTGCGCTCCTGCGCGAGCATGCGCCCGAGCGTCGACTTACCCGCGCCGCGCAGGCCGATCAGCGCGATGCGGTCCTTGCGGTGCGGGTCGCGCGGCGCCTGCGCGAACATCTCGGCGAGCGCGATGCGCGCGCGCTGCAGTGCCGCCTGGTCGCGCCCCTGCAGCAGCTCGCGGATCAGCAGCCATTCGGCGGACGCGGTGGTTTCGTCGCCGATCACCTCGGCGAGCGAGCAGTTCAGCGTGGCCGCGAGCTGCCGCAGCACCAGCACCGACGCATTGCCGACGCCCGATTCGAGGTTCGCCAGATGTCGCTCCGACAAACCGGTTTCGGCCGCCAGCGTCTTGCGCGTCATGCCGCGGCGCGCGCGCAGCAAACGCACACGCTCGCCCATCGCGGTCAGGAACGGATCGCGTTCTTCGCGCTCGCCGCCACGTTCGGCCGTGCGTTCACCCGCGCGCTCGGTGCGTTCGGCGCGGGCCGTGTCGTCGTCGGTTTCGTCCAACGGTGCGGGAGGGTACTTTTGATTCATGTTTTGCGACCTCGTGACTACGATACATGTACTATAGTGCTTGACACGCACCAGGTGAACGGTTTAATTTTCGCCAAAAGCTGATCCAATCACAAACACAGTCGCGCGCCGCCTTGGCATTCCGGCCGCGTCACGGAGACGGTGCCGCAATACGCATGCACCCAAGTTCCGGCGGCCGGCGATCCGGCGGCCGGCGACCCGACGGCCGGCCTGCATGAGCGCGCTTCTGGAGGCTCGCATGTCCCCACAGGAATTCCAGCGCCTGATCGCAGGCGTCACTGGGCAACTCGCCGGGCGGCCGCTCGACGCCGCGCTCGCCGACTGGCTGACCGACACCTGGCCTGCCGGCAGTCCCACCTTTCACGAACTCGCGAACGCATGCCGCAGCGGCGTCGCCGAAGGCTGGCTGTGCAACCGCGAGGCCGGCGGCATCCGCTACGGCCGCATCTTCAAGGCGCTGCCCGACACGCACGGCTTTTCCGTCGACGTCGTCGACATGCAGGACATTGCCGGTCCGCACCACGTCCATCCGCACGGCGAGATCGATCTGATCATGCCCCTCACCGACGGCGCGACGTTCGACGGCCATCCGGCCGGCTGGTGCGTGTACGGCCCCGGCTCGGCGCATCGTCCGAGCGTCGCGAACGGCCGGGCGCTGGTGCTGTATCTGCTGCCGCAAGGGGCGATCGAATTCACGCGCGCGTGAGCCGCGAGCAGGTCACGATCACACAAGAGCCGGACCGTGTCCACGGATGGAGGAGACATATGGAAGCCCTGCTGGAAACGAGCGCACGCGAGCCGGTTGCGCCGCCGCCCCCGCTGTTCAACTTCGCGAGGCATCTGTTCCAGTTGAACGAAGCGCGCGCGAGCAAAGTCGCCTATATCGACGACTACGGCGCGATGACCTACGGCGAACTCGAACAGCGCGCGCGGCGCTGCGCCAGCGCACTGCGTGCGCTCGGCGTGCATCCCGAGGAACGCGTGCTGCTCGTGATGCTCGACACCGTATCGCTGCCGGTCGCATTTCTCGGCGCGCTTTACGCCGGCATCGTGCCGGTCGTCGCGAACACCTTGCTGAGCGCCGCCGACTATACGTACATGCTGACGCACAGCCACGCGCGAGCGGTGATCGTATCGGAACCGTTGCTACCTAACGTGACCGAGGCGCTGAGCAGCATCGACGACGACGGCTGCCAACCGATCGTCTCGCAACCTCACGCCTCCACCGAAGCGCCGCTCGCGGCGTCCCGCTTCGAAACGCTGGTCGACACCGCGCTACCCGCCGTCAAAGGCTGTGCAAGCAACGCGGACGACATCGCGTTCTGGCTCTATTCGTCGGGCTCGACCGGCAAGCCGAAAGGCACCGTCCATACGCACGCGAATCTGTACTGGACCGCCGAGCTGTATGCGAAGCCGGTGCTCGGCATCGTCGAGAGCGACGTGGTGTTTTCGGCGGCGAAACTGTTCTTTGCATATGGACTCGGCAACGCGCTGACGTTTCCGCTGTCGGTCGGCGCGACCGCGATCCTGATGGCCGAGCGCCCGACCGCCGAGGCGATTTTCGCGCGCCTCGTGCAGCACCGCCCGACCGTGTTCTACGGCGTGCCGACCTTGTACGCGAACATGCTGGTGTCGCCCAACCTGCCCGCGCGCGCCGACGTCGCGATCCGCGTGTGCGCGTCGGCCGGCGAGGCGTTGCCACGCGACGTCGGCGAACGCTTCACCGCGCACTTCGGCGCCGAGATTCTCGATGGGATCGGCTCGACGGAAATGCTGCACATCTTCCTGTCGAATCGCGCGGGCGAAGTCGAATACGGCACGACCGGGCGCCCCGTGCCGGGCTACGAAGTCGAGTTGCGCGACGAAGCCGGGCGGCCGGTGCCCGATGGCGAAGTCGGCGATCTGTTCATCAAGGGGCCGAGCGCGGCGCTGATGTACTGGAGCAATCGCGAGAAAACGCGCGCGACGTTTCTCGGCGAATGGATCAGAAGCGGCGACAAATATCGACGTCTCACGAACGGCTGCTATGTCTACGCGGGCCGCAGCGACGACATGCTGAAAGTGAGCGGCCAATATGTGTCGCCGGTCGAGGTCGAGATGGTGCTCGTCGCGCATCCGGCGGTGCTCGAAGCGGCGGTGGTCGGCGTCGATCATGGCGGGCTCGTGAAAACGCGCGCGTTCGTCGTGCTCAAGCGCGACTTCATGCCGTCCGACCTGCTCGCTGAGGAACTGAAGACCTTCGTCAAGGAACGGCTCGCGCCGCACAAGTACCCGCGCGATATCGTGTTCACCGACGATCTGCCGAAGACCGCCACCGGCAAGATTCAACGCTTCAAGCTACGCGAACAGTCATAGGTGATTCATTGATGCAGAACCGAGGTACCGCCCCTGCCACTTCCTCCGCGGTTGCCGCCAGCCGCTTTGCCGCACTGCCGGCGAGCGCGTCGCATGGACCGCTGCGCATCGAGTACCGCTGGGTCAACGAGCAGGCGAATGCTCAGCAGGACGATTCGCCGATGGCGGTATTCCTGCACGAAGGTCTCGGCTCGATCGCGATGTGGCGCGACTGGCCGCAGACGTTGTGCGCGCGACTCGGCATGCGCGGGCTCGTCTATTCGCGGCCAGGCTACGGACTCTCGACAGCGCGTGCGCCTGACGACAAATGGCCGGTCGATTTCATGACCGCCCAGGCGCGCGACATCCTCCCCACCCTGCTCGACGCGCTCGATATCGACCTGCGCCAACGCCAACGCATGTGGGTGATCGGTCATAGCGACGGCGGCTCGATCGCGCTGCTGTATGCGGCGCTGTACCCCGATGCGCTCGCGGGCGCGGTCGTGATCGCGCCGCACGTATTCGTCGAAGACATCTCGGTGCAAAGCATCGCCCAAACGAAGCAGCTTTACGAAACCACCGATCTTCGCGCGAAGCTCGCCCGCTATCACGCGGACGTCGATTCCGCGTTCTACGGCTGGAACGATATCTGGCTCGACCCTGGGTTCAGGCGGTGGTCGATCGTCGAGGCGCTCGCGCCGATCCGTCGACCGCTACTCGCGATCCAGGGCAACGACGACAACTACGGCACGATGGCGCAGATCGACACGATCGCCGCGCGCGTGCCGCACGCCCAACTCGTGAAGCTCGACGCATGCGGACACTCGCCGCATCGCGACGCGCCCGCCGCGCTCAACGACGCCATCGCGGCGTTCGTGCGCGCACAACGATAAGCGGCGCCCGTCTGTTACCGATACTTCATAAAAATTACACGGATCGGCGATTATGCTGCTGCATCGCTGACCTCGGCACATCGATTGCGAGGCATCCCTTCCCCGCCCGGAGACAGTGCCATGCCCTTCGTGTCGAAGCCGGTTCGTGCGCCCCATCGCAAACGTTTGACGGGCGCCATCGCGGTGATCGCGCTGTGCGCGCTAGCGGGAGCGTGCAGCGACGACGCCCCGCCCGCCGGCACGAATACGATCAGTTCAACCGACCATTTCGCCGCTAACCCCGGCGACCCATCGATCGCCCCGCCGCCGGCCGACTCCGCGCCGCCGACGCTGACGATCCAGACACCGGCGGCACCCGCATCCGAAGCCGGCACGGCGCTGTCCGCCACCTCGCCGCCGCTGGCCAGCCCCGTCATCCATACCGTCGATTGAGAATCGCGCCGCGCGCGGCGGCTAGCCTGCCTTCGCGCGTCCGACGCAGCATCGCCGTTTCAGTACCGCAATTTGTCGTCCCCGTGCCTTTTTCCTCCACCGAAGATCAAAGCCACCACCGCCCCAACCATGACCTCAAACAATCGCCGTGATTTTCTGCGCTCGGCCGCGCAAGCCGCCGGTTCCTTCACCGCGTTGAGCATGCTGCCGCCGGGCATCCGCAATGCGCTCGCGATTCCGGCCAACAACCGGACCGGCACGCTCCGCGACGTCGAGCACATCGTCGTGCTGATGCAGGAGAACCGTTCGTTCGACCACTACTTCGGCACGCTCAAAGGCGTGCGCGGCTTCGGCGACACGCGCGCGATCAACCTCGCGAACGGCCAGCCGGTGTGGTATCAGCCGCAAACCGCCGATGCCAGCGGTGCCAGCTACGTGCTGCCGTTCCGTCCGAGCGCGCCGAACCTCGGCCTGCAATTCCTGCAGGATCTCGCGCACGACTGGAGCTCCACGCACGCCGCATGGAACGGCGGCCGCAACGATCAGTGGGTACCGTCGAAAGGCGCGACCACGATGGCCTACCTGACGCGCGACGACATCCCGTTCCACTATCAGCTCGCCGACGCATTCACGATCTGCGACGCCTACCACTGCTCGCTGATGGGCCCGACCGATCCGAATCGCTACTACATGTGGAGTGGCTGGGTCGGCAACGACAGCAGCGGCGGCGGTCCGGTAATCGACAATTCGGAACTCGGCTACGGCTGGTCGACCTACCCCGAAGTGCTGCAGAACGCGGGCATCTCGTGGAAGATCTATCAGGACATCGGCACCGGGCTCGACGCGAACGGCTCGTGGGGCTGGACGCAGAACGCGTACATCGGCAACTACGGTGACAACTCCCTGCTGTATTTCAATCAGTACCGCAACGCGCAGCCGGGCAACCCGCTGTACGACAACGCGCGGACCGGCACCAACGCGGTCAACGGCGACGGCTACTTCGACATTCTGAAGCGTGACGTGCAGAACGGCACGCTGCCGCAGGTGTCGTGGATCGTCGCGCCCGAAGCGTACAGCGAGCATCCGAACTGGCCGACCAACTACGGCGCGTGGTACATCGATCAGGTGCTGCAGATCCTCACGTCGAACCCGGACGTGTGGAGCAAGACCGTGCTGCTGATCAACTACGACGAAAACGACGGCTTCTTCGATCACATCGCCGCACCGTTCGCGGCCGCGTCGAGCGCGAACGGTTTGTCGAGCGTCGACATCACGCACGAAATCTATGCCGGCGATGCCAAGAACGTCGCCGGGCCGTACGGGCTCGGACCGCGCGTGCCGATGCTGGTGGTCTCGCCGTGGTCCAAAGGCGGCTACGTGTGCTCGGAAGTGTTCGACCATACGTCGGTGATCCGCTTCATCGAAAAGCGCTTCGGCCAGCAGCACAATCTCGGCGAATCGAACATCACGCCGTGGCGTCGCGCGGTGTGCGGCGATCTGACCTCCGCGTTCAACTTCGCGAATCCGAACGCGTCGGTGCCGTCACTGCCGGGCACGAGCGGCTACGTGCCGCCCGACCAGAACCGTCACCCGGACTACGTGCCGCAACCGCCGACGGTGCAGACGGTGCCGAAGCAGGAAGCGGGCGTGCGCCCGGCGCGCGCGTTGCCGTACGAACTGTTCGTGCGCGTCGACGAAGGCTCGAACGGCAAGCTGACGATGCGCTTCGTCAACACGGGCCGCGCGGGCGCGGTATTCCTCGTGTACGCGGCCAATAGCGCCGACGCGCCGCGCAGCTATACCGTCGAAGCGGGCAAGCATCTGCAGGACGCGCTGCTGCTCAACGCCGACGGCAGCTACGACTTCAGCGTGCACGGGCCGAACGGCTTCCTGCGCCGCTTCGCGGGCAAGGTGGTCGCACGGAACTGGTGGAATGGTTCGGACACCGCACGGCCGGCCGTCGCCGAAGGCTACGATGTCGCGAACGGCAATCTGCAACTGCGGCTCGAGAACGTCGGCAGCGCGCGTTGCCAGTTCACGATCGTCAACGCGTACGACGCGAGCCATGTGATCAAGCGTTCGGTACGCGGCGGCGACACCGACAATCTGTACCTCGATCTGCGCAACGCATACGGCTGGTACGATCTCGCGATCACCGTCGATACGGACCCGACGTTCGCGCGCCGCATCGCCGGTCATGTCGAGACGGCAAACAACAGCATGAGCGATCCGGCGCTAGGCGGCTGAGCGTCGCTGTAACCCAACGCTGCAAAAGCAACGGCCGCTGGCTCTTCGAGCACAGCGGCCGTTTTTCATCCAGCTCCCGAACGCAAGCCCGCAATCGCGCGCGCGCGTCTACGATTCGAAATCGAGCCCGCCGATCAACGTAACCGGCTCACCCTGTGTGTGCGTGGAGAAATCGAGTTCGCGCGCCTGGGTCCACGCATTGAGCTTGCGCGGCAGCGCGGCCAGATATCTGGCGAAACGCGTCGCGCCCTGCTCGCCCATCAGCCTTTCTATTTCGTCGCTGTCCCAGGTCAGATACAGATTCAACGGATGCGGGTAATGGCCGAGCTCATCGAGCGGCGTGGCGTGAATCCGCACGCGGGTGGGCTGACCCTGTTCGCCATGCGGCAACACGTCGGTGTGCACGGTCTTGGCGATACACGCGGCGATCGCCTCGGCAATGCGCGGCGCGAACTCCTGGTCGAAACGCATTGCACTCTCGGGGCGCATCCAATCTCTCCGCTGTGATTCCCATCGTGGGTTGGTCATCGTAGCAGACTCAGTTTTTCGCCGGTGAGATCGCGTCCGGACCGTGTGTCACCGCCTCGCGCAGCGTCTTGCGGATCACCTTGCCGGTGGCCGTCATCGGCAGGCTTTCGACGAAGCGAATCTCGCGCGGATATTCGTGCGCGGCCAGACGCGTCTTCACGTGCTGCTGGATCTCGCGCACGAGTGCATCGTCGCCGACGAAACCCGCTTTCAGCACGACGAACGCCATCACGATTTCGGTGCGCTCGCGATCGGGGGCGCCGACCACGGCCGCCATCGCGACGGCCGGATGACGCAGCAGCGAATCCTCGATCGACGCCGGCCCAATCCGGTAACCGGCGCTCGTGATCACGTCGTCGCCACGGCCGACGAAGCGAATGAAGCCGTCCGCGTCGCGCGTGCCGAGATCGCCGGTCAGCAGAAACCTGCCGCGGAATTTGTCGTTGGTGGCCGCAACATTCCGCCAGTAGCCGAGAAACATCACCGGATCGGGCGCGGCCACCGCGATATCGCCGATCGCGCCGGGCGGCAGCTCGTTGCCGGCGGCATCGACGATCGCGACATGGTGCCCCGGCACCGCGCGCCCGATCGCGCCGAAGCGCGGCTCGAACAGCGCCGCGCACGACGACACCACGACGTTGCACTCGGTCTGCCCGTAGAACTCGTTGATCGTCACGCCGAGTGCGTCGCGCCCCCAGCCGATCAGTTCCTCGCCCAGCGATTCGCCGCCGCTCGCGACCGCTTGCAACGCGAGACGCAGATGGGCGGGCCGCTCGACGCCGCGCATCATCTTCAGCGCGGTCGGCGGTAGAAACGCATGGGAGACGGCGTGACGCGCGAGCAGATCGAACGCGGCGTGGCCGTCGAATTTCGCAAAACGGCGCGCCAGCACCGCGACACCGTGATGCCACGATGGCAGCAGCACGTCGAACAGACCGCCGATCCACGCCCAGTCCGCGGGCGTCCACATCAGCGTCGCGCGCGCGGGAAAGCCCTGCTGCGACATCTCCACGCCGGGCAGATGCCCGAGCAATACGCGATGCCCGTGCAACGCGCCCTTCGGTTTTCCGGTCGTGCCCGACGTATAGATGATGATCGCCGGATCGTCCGCGGCGGTGTCGGCCGGCGTGAACTCGGCGCAAGCGCCATTCAACGCCTGCCAGAACGACCGCACGGGCGCGTCCGATGCTTCGTCATCCTGCTCGATATCGACACTGAACACGTGTCGCAACCCGGGCAGCGCGCCGCGAATTTCGGCGATCTTTTGCACGCCGGCGTGATCGGTGATCAGCGCGAGCGCGCCGCTGTCGCCGAGCCGATGCTCGATCGCGTCCACGCCGAACAGCGCGAACAGCGGCACCGCGACCATGCCGGCCTTGTAGGCCGCGAGATGCGCGATGGCCGTTTCGATCGATTGCGACAGAAAGATGCCGATGCGCTCGCCGCGCCGCGCGCCCGCCGCGAGCAGCGCATTGGCGAAGCGGTCGGACAGGGCTTTCAGTTCGTCAAACGTATAGCGGGTCGCGCGGCCGTCGGCGTCTTCGTAGATCAGCGCGAGACGCCCCGAGCCATCGGCCCACTTGTCGCATGTGTCGACGCCGATGTTGTAGCGCGGTGGAATACGCCACGCGAAGCTGGCCGTGAGCGAATCGTAAGTCTCGCCGTCGAGGTTCATCGGGTCTCCTGGATATCGTCGTTGCCGCTGCATGGCGTGATGCATGGTCCGTCGCTTGCTGCCTCTGCGCGCATGGCCGGTGTTCCGCAGTTTAGCCCACGACCTTGCGCACTCGGTTGATGCATTGCCGTGCGCAACTGAATTCGCCAGATACGACATAGTCCCGCTCATAATCGCCGACTCGTTGCGCTGAACTCAACGTTTTGCGACAACTCCTGTGCGATTCAGGCCCTTTACATCTGACCTGTGCCGTGCCCGTCTAGGATCGTTACACAGGTTCGGCGCGCATGTTGCGCCGCATGATCGCTACCCTGGATGACATATGCGCAAGGCAAGGTTTGCATCGTTCTGGCATGGCCCGGAACTTTCTCCCTACGAGATCGCCTGTCTGAATTCGTTCACGCTGTACGGCAGCGAGGTCGCGCTCTATAGCTACGAGCCGATCGACACTCTGCCGCCCGGCGTGATCGCGAAGGACGCGACCACGATACTGCCGCGCGACTCGCTGAACGACTTCCCGATTCACGGCGTGCCGTCGATGCAGCATTTCACCGACTATTTCCGCTTCGTGATGTTCACGAAGACCGATGAGATCTGGGTCGATACCGACATGCTGCTGCTACGCGATTTCGATCTCAACGCCAAGGGCGATCTGATCGGCCGGGAAACCCAGTCGAGCATCTGTAATGCGATTCTGCGGCTCGATCCGGATCAGCCGCGCTTGCACGAGGCGATCGAACGGGTCGAAGCGATGAAAGGCCGGGCACTGAAATGGGGCGACACGGGCCCGCGTCTGTTGACCGCCATCTACGGCGTGAAGGCCGGTCTTCCCGAAAGCCTGTTCTATCCGGTGCACTTCAACGATTACTACAAGGTGTTCCTGCCGCGCTATTTCGACGAGTGCGCGGCGCTCTGTTCCAATGCGTACACGCTGCATCTGTGGAACAACCGGGTGGTCAAGATGGGCCTGTTCAAGCGCATCGGCCCCCCCGTTGGGTCGCTCCTGCACCACGTGTTCGAGCAAACCGGCGCCAACACGCTGTTTCGCGAATTTTATCCGGCGAGCGTGATGCAGGCGATGATCGACAACGCGGTGGGCAAAGTCGGTAGCGACGAAGGCGTGCGCAAGCTGCTGCGCGTCGGCGTGCCGATGGTCACGACGGCCATCGCGCGCAGACTCGGCGCCTGAGTTCGCAGCTTCAGTTCGCGCCGCCCCTGCCCGAGCCCTGCGCCTGCTCCAGCACGAAGTCGATGAACGTCGCCGCCGCGCGCGTGTGATGCCGATTCGGCATGTACAGCATGTACATGTGCGTGCCGAAGATGCTGAGCCGCCAGGCATCGAGCGCGGTCAGCACGGCGCCGAGCTTCAGATCGTCCTGCACCACGTAGTCGGGCACGAGTCCGACACCGAGACCGGCCAGCACCGCCTGGCGCAAAAATAGAAAGTTTTCCGAAATAATCGTCGGTTCGAGCAGGACTTCATGACGCTCGTCGCGCAGATACGCGGCGAGCCGCAACTGCTTGCCGATCACGGCCGCGGTAATCAGCGGCGCGGTGCGCAGGTCGTCGAGCGTCGCGGGCAGGCCGTGTGTCCGCGCGAATTCGGGGGATGCGCAGGCCACGTACCGGACTGGCCCCATGTCCCGCGCGACGAGGTTTTGCGGCGGCTCCGACATCACGCGCACCGCGATGTCGATCTCGTCGCGCATCAGATCCTCGACGCGGTTCTCGAACATCACATCGAGCACGATTCCCGGATACAGCCGCTTGAACGCGATCAGCCAGTCGGACATCACGAGCTGGCCATAGCCGCTCGGCACGCTGAGCCGCACGCGCCCCTGCAGGCTCTGGCCCAGTGTCGTCACCGACTCGCGCGCGGCCAGCAGCGCGTTGCGGATCGTGCGGCCGTGCTCGTAGAGCCGCAGACCGATCTCGGTCGGCTCGACGCGACGCGTGGTGCGTCGCACCAATTGCAGGCCGACCGAACGCTCGAGCTGATTCAGGTGATAGCTGACGTTCGCGCGGCTCATCTTGAGCCGGCGCGCCGCTTCGCTCAGATTGCCGGCGTCGAGGATGTCGACGAGCAGGGTCAGCGAGTTGACGTCCATGGCCCAGTCTTTGTCAAAATAATTTTGGCAGTCTGTCAATCAACGGTGTAATTGTCAATGAACGTTGACCACTCCAGAATGGGACGATCCGGCGCGCCTCGCCATCCTCAAACGGAGACACCTACGATGACCCTTTCCTCCTCAGCCGACGTCGTCACGCGCGAATTGCACGGCAAGGTCCTGCTCGTCACGATCGACCACGCGCCGGTCAACGCGCTATCCGCCGACGTGCGGCGCGGCCTGCTGGCCGCGATCGAAGCCGCCGACGCCGACCGCGCGGTCGAAGCCGTGCTGATCGTCGGCGCGGGGCGCAACTTCATCGCCGGTGCCGAGATTCGCGAGTTCGGCAAGCCGCCGGTGCCGCCTTCGCTGCCGGACGTGTGCAACCGCATCGAGGCATGCACGAAACCCGTGATTGCCGCGCTGCATGGCGCGGCGCTCGGCGGCGGGCTCGAAGTGGCGCTCGCCGCGCATTACCGGATCGCCGTCGACGGCGCGAAGCTCGGCCTGCCCGAAGTGCAGCTGGGTCTGCTGCCTGGCGCGGGCGGCACGCAACGCACGCCGCGTCTGATCGGCGCGCCGGCGGCGCTCGACCTGATGCTGAGCGGCCGTCACGCGAACGCGAAGGAGGCGCTCGCGCTCGGCCTCGTCGACCGTCTCGGCGACAGCGGCGACATCCTCGCCGAAGGGCTCGCCTACGCGCACGAGCTGCTCGCCGCGCACGCGCCGGTACGCCGCACGCGCGACGCCGCCGCATTGATCGATCGCGCCGCGAGCCGCGCCGCCGTCGCGAAAGCGCGTGACGAAACCGCGAAGAAAGCGCGCGGCCTGTTCTCGCCGCTGAAAATCGTCGATGCCGTCGAAGCCGCGATCGAACAGCCCTTCGAGGAGGGCTTGAAGCTCGAACGCAAGCTGTTCCTGCAATGCCTCGACAGCCCGCAGCGCGCCGGCCTGGTTCACGCATTCTTCGCCGAGCGCGAAGTGCTGAAGGCGCCCGAAACGCGCGACGCGAAACCGCGCGCGCTGGAGGCGATCGGCGTGATCGGCGGCGGGACGATGGGCGCGGGCATTGCGGTCGCAGTGCTCGACGCGGGGCTGCCCGTCACGCTGATCGAACGCGACGAAGCGGCGCTCGCGCGTGGCCGCGCGCACATCGACAAGGTCTACGACGGGCTGATCGCCCGGGGCCGCCTCACCGCTGAGAAGAAAGCCGCGACCATCGCGCGCTGGAGCGGCAGCACGTCGTACGATGCGCTTGCTCACGCCGACCTCGTGATCGAAGCCGTGTTCGAAGATCTCGACGTCAAAAAGGCCGTATTCGCCGAGCTCGATCGCGTCTGCAAGTCCGGTGCGGTGCTCGCGACCAACACGTCGTATCTGGACATCGACGCGATCGCAGCCAGCATCTCGCGCCCCGCCGACGTAATCGGACTGCACTTCTTCTCGCCCGCCAACATCATGAAGCTGCTCGAAGTCGTGGTGCCGAAGCAGGTCAGCGCCGACGTCGTCGCGACTGCGTTCGAGTTCGCGAAGAAGCTGCGCAAGACGCCGGTGCGCGCCGGCGTGTGCGACGGCTTCATCGGCAATCGCCTGCTTGCCGTGTACCGCGCCGCCGCGGACGCGCTGATGGAAGACGGTGCATCGCCGTATCAGATCGACGCGGCGGTGCGGGCGTTCGGCTTGCCGATGGGCCCGTTTCAGGTGGTCGATCTCGCGGGCGGCGACATCGGCTGGGCGGCGCGCAAACGCCGCGCGGCCACGCGCGACCCGAACGCGCGCTACGTGCAGATCGCCGACCGCCTGTGCGAGCGCGGCTGGTTCGGCCAGAAGACCGGCCGCGGATTCTATCTGTACCCCGAAGGATCGCGCGGCGGCATGCCCGATCCCGAAGTCGAGGCGATCATCGACGCCGAGCGTGCGCGCGCGGGCATCACGCCGCGCAGCTTCACCGACGAGCAGATCATGCGCCGCTATCTGGCCGCGATGATCAACGAAGGCGCGAACGTCGTCCACGAAGGTATCGCGCTGCGCCCGCTCGACGTCGACGTGACCCTGCTGTACGGCTACGGCTTTCCGCGCTACCGCGGCGGTCCGATGAAATACGCGGATAGCGTCGGCCTGCCGACGATTCTCGCCGACATCCGCGAGTTCGCGAAGGAAGACCCGCTGTTCTGGCGGCCGTCGCCGCTGCTCGTCGATCTGGTCGAGCGCGGCGCGGATTTCGCGAGCCTGAACACGACGGCCTGAACCACCACGAACACTGACGGAACGACTGCGATGGATCTGAACTTCACCTCCGAGGAAGAAGCTTTTCGCGCCAGCGTGCTGGCGTTTCTGCGCGACAAGCTCCCGCGACGTCTCGCCGGCAAGGTGCACGGCGGGCGGCGTCTGACGCGCGGCGACATGGCCGAGTGGCACGCGATTCTGAACGCGCAAGGCTGGCTCGCGAATCACTGGCCGAAAGAGTACGGCGGCCCGGGTTGGAGCGCAGTGCAGAAATTCATCTTCGAAAACGAATGCGCACTCGCCGGCGCGCCACGCGTCGTGCCGTTCGGCGTCAACATGCTCGGGCCGGTGCTGATCAAGTACGGCAGCGAGGCGCAGAAGCGTCACTGGCTGCCGCGCATTCTCGACGGTTCCGACTGGTGGTGCCAGGGCTATTCGGAGCCGGGCGCGGGCTCCGATCTCGCTTCGGTCAAGACGACGGCAGTGCGCGGCAAGGACGCGCAGGGCGAGCACTACCTCGTCAATGGCCAGAAGACGTGGACCACACTCGGTCATTACGCGAACATGATCTTCTGCCTCGTGCGCACCGCGACCGACGTGCGCAAACAGGAAGGCATCAGCTTTCTGCTGATCGACATGAACACGCCGGGCGTCGAAGTCCGGCCGATCATCACGCTCGACGGCGAGCACGAGGTCAATGAAGTGTTCTTCACCGACGTGCGCGTGCCGGTCGGAAATCTCGTCGGCGAAGAAAACAAGGGCTGGACCTACGCGAAATATCTGCTTACGTACGAGCGCACCAATATCGCCGGCGTCGGCTTTTCCGTCGCCGCCTTCAACCGTCTGCGCAAGATCGCCGCGACACAGCTGCGCAATGGCCGGCCGCTCGCCGAGGATCCGGCGTTCGCGGCACGCATGGCGCGCGTCGAGATCGATCTCGAGAACATGAAGACGACCAATCTTCGGGTGATCGCGGCCGTGGCGGGCGGCGGCGTGCCCGGTGCCGAGAGTTCGATGCTGAAGATTCGCGGCACCGAGATCCGTCAGGAGATCTCGTCGCTGACGCGGCGTGCGATGGGCGCTTATGCGCAGCCATTCGTCGAGGAAGCGCTGCACGAAGGCTTCGACGGCGTGCCGGTCGGCCCCGACGAAGCCGCGAGTGCCGCGTCGCAGTACTTCAATAATCGCAAGCTGTCGATCTTCGGCGGCTCGAACGAAATCCAGAAGAACATCATTTCCAAAATGATCCTCGGACTGTAAGAGGCGCACGTCATGAATTTCCAGCACACCGAAGAGCGCCGCATGCTGGCGGATACGCTGAATCGGTTTATCAGCGAGCAGTACGGCTTCGCGACGCGCGATGAAATCGCACGCTCGACGCAAGGCTTCAGCACCGAATTATGGGCACGCTTCGCGGAGCTTGGCGTGATCGGCGCACTGTTCGACGAAGCGAGCGGCGGTTTTGGCGGCGGCGGGTTCGATATTTCCGTGGTGTTCGAGAGTATCGGCCGCGGGCTCGTCGTCGAACCGTTTCTCGATACGCTAATCGTCGGCCGGGCGATCGCTCGCAGCGGCGGCGACGTGCAGCATGCGGCGCTGGATTCGTTGATCGACGGCTCGCGGATCGTTGCGCTCGCGCATGGTGAACCGGACAGTCATTACGAGCTTGCCCGGGTCGCGACGACGCGCGCGCGCCGCAGCGTAAATGGCAACAGCGGCGTGTGGACGTTGCACGGCGCAAAGGCCGTCGTTCAGCATGGCGAGCATGCTCAGGTGTTCCTCGTCTCGGCACGCACGAGCGGCGAGGACGATGCCGAAGCCGGCATCACGCTGTTTCTGGTGCCGAGGGACGCGACGGGTGTGAGCGTGCGCGGCTATCGCAAGATCGACGGAGGACGCGCGGCCGAAGTGACGTTCGACGACGTCACGCTCCGCGACGACACCGTGCTCGGCTCAGTGGATCACGGCTTTGCGACGCTCGAATATGCGCTGAGTTGCGGCGTGCTCGCGCTGTGCGCGGAAGCGGTCGGCGCAATGGACGTCGCGAAAGACTACA
Source organism: Paraburkholderia sp. HC6.4b (assembly GCF_014200875.1). Classification (NCBI taxonomy): domain Bacteria; kingdom Pseudomonadati; phylum Pseudomonadota; class Betaproteobacteria; order Burkholderiales; family Burkholderiaceae; genus Paraburkholderia; species Paraburkholderia sp. HC6.4b. Next base: position 53,176 of record NZ_JACHDC010000019.1, on the reverse strand, counting down.
CGCTCGACTATCTGCGCACGCGCAAGCAGTTCGGCGTGCCGATCGGCAGCTTCCAGGCGTTGCAGCATCGCATGGCCGATTTGCTGCTCGAAATCGAGCAGGCGCGCTCGGCGGTGATCAACGCGGCGGCGGCGCTCGACGGTGAACGAAACGCGCGCGAGCGCGCGGTGTCGGCGGCGAAGTACAGCATCGGCCGGATCGGCACGCGAGTCGCGGAGGAATGCATCCAGTTGCACGGCGGGATCGGTATGACGTGGGAACTGCCGCTCGCGCATTACGCGAAGCGGCTCGTGATGATCGATCATCAGCTTGGGGATGAGGATCATCATCTGGAGCGGTTTGTGGCGTTGGGGGCTCGAGGGCTGTGATTCGTGTGCGCTTGCGAATGCGAACGCGTGCCGGTGACAAGTCTGCCAGATTGCACTCGCCTATTCTTGAGGAGCTGAGCCTGCCAAACGAATCAAAAAAGTTGACCGATGCCGGATGGACAGCATTGCGGATGCACGAGGGCGCTGTCCTTCGCTACGACAACGACGTAGCGAACAATTGCACCTTCGGGATAGGCACGCCTGCGTACTTTGGCCGATGCACCAATGACGAAATGCGGCGACCGGTGACCTTGGCAGATGTCGACGCTCAACTCGCAACAAGGGCAACCGCATCCAATCCAGCCGACGTCATCGCAACCCGCAGTGGACTGCCCGCCAGTGAGGTCGACGCGGCCCTGTCGCATTGCGACGCGAATCAGATGAGCATGAATCTGTGCGCGTGGCGCGATCAGATCGTCGCGGAGCAGAAGCTGGAGCAGGTCGTCAAGGGCAAGGCCGCGGTGTCGGCGAGTTGCCAAGCGGCGATCGAGAAGAGGCTCACCGCGTGGAAAACGCGCCGTGACGCCAACTGCAAAAAATCGGCTTCTCGAGAATGGGGCGGCGGGTCGATGCTGCCCACGGCGGTCGCGATGTGCAAGACAGCCGAAACCGAGCGCATAAGCAAAGCAATCGAGGCTTCGGGATGCAGATGAGCGTGGGCGAAGCGTTGACAGCGGGAAACGCTGCCCCGCGCGACGGACAAGAAAAAAGGACTTACGGCTTTCACCGTAAGTCCTTTTGATCTTTTTGGTCGGGGCGAGAGGATTTGAACCTCCGACCACCTGCACCCCATGCAGGTACGCTACCAGGCTGCGCTACGCCCCGAACAGAAGAAAATTATAACAGACACTTCATTCGATTAGAACCGCTCGACACGAACAAAGCGAACAAGTCCATGAACTAGTGGCCCAGCAGATCGATTACGTTCTGCAGTTCCTTGCGCAACTTCTCGACATCGACCGCAACCGTTGCCGCCGATGCCTGCACCTGACCCGCGACTCCGGCGGTAGCCTCACCCTCTTCGACCACCGCATCCGGCCCACCGCCGCCATGCGAATCGAGCCGGTTGCGCGCCCCGTTGATCGTAAAACCCTGCTCGTACAGCAACTCTCGAATCCGCCGGATCAGCAGCACCTCGTGATGCTGATAATACCGACGATTGCCGCGCCGCTTGACCGGCCTCAACTGGGTGAACTCCTGCTCCCAGTAACGCAGCACGTGAGGCTTTACCCCACAAAGTTCGCTGACCTCACCAATCGTGAAGTACCGCTTCGCCGGAATCGGAGGCAAGACGACTTTTTCGATCGTCGCTGTCATCGTCAGTTAGCCGTGATGGGTTGCCCGAAAGCGCGCCAGTCAATCAGCGCGCGAGAAGCTCGCTTCGGCGCCGTTTTCGACGAGCGCCTTCAGTTTTTGACTTGCATGAAACGTCACCACGCGACGTGCCGCAATCGGAATCGCCTCGCCCGTCTTCGGATTTCTGCCCGGACGCTGCGGCTTGTCGCGCAACTGGAAGTTGCCGAAGCCCGACAGCTTCACGCTGTCGCCGCTCTCGAGCGCATCGCGGATCACCTCGAAGAACGCCTCGACCATGTCCTTCGCTTCCCGCTTGTTGAGCCCGACATTGTCGAACAGCAACTCGGCAAGTTCCGCCTTGGTGAGTGTCGGCGTTTCATTGGAAACGACGGCGGATGATGTCGGAATATCTCGAATCATGGCGCTGCGTTGCGCCGTAAGAAGGGCTTCGAAATCACTCGAGTTCATTTCATTCATATCTATCAAATGGCGCGCCAAGCGTAAAACAATGGATGCGGAAACAGCCGTGCAATTGTTAAATGCGGGTTATCCGCGCAACCGTGCGCCATATACTCGAGCTAGACGTTCCACCAGAGTTTGAATAGCCAGATCGACCGTTTCATCCTGAAGGGTTCCGCCAGTATCTTGCAAGGTCACCCGGAACGCAAGGCTTTTCTCGTGCGCGGCCAGACCACCGGAAGTGTTTGATTTTGGACGAAATTCGTCGAAAAGTGCAACCTTCTGGACAGCCTTGCAGGCCGGTTCGGACTGGGCCTTCTGAAGCTCGTCGAGCAGCGCCTGAACCTCGATTTTCTGATCGACGACCACCGCGATATCACGTCGTACCGGCGGGAATTTTGAAACTTCCGACGGAATCGGCAATACCCGTTGCATTAATGCTTCCGCTTCGATTTCAAACAGAATCGGCGCATGCGGCAAATCATATTTTTGCATCCAGCGCGGATGCAATTCGCCAATCCAGCCCACTGCGCGACCATTCAATTCGATCCGCGCGCTGCGTCCCGGATGCAGCGCCGGATGCTCGGCCTGCACGAACCGCGCGAGCGCCGGTGCGACCAGCGCTTCGAGGTCGCCCTTCACGTCGAAGAAGTCGACGGCACGCGTCGGTGCGCCCCACTGCTCGTCGAGCGCGGGCCCATAGGCGAGCGCGCCGATCATCTTCGGCTGCGCGAAACCTTCGACGGTCAGCTCGCCGGCCTTGATCGACGGATCGTGCAGGAATACGCGACCTGCTTCAAACACGCGTACGCGGTCCGCCGCGCGACGGTTCAGATTCGTGCGCAACACATGAATCAGGCTGCCGAACAACGTCGTGCGCATCACCGACAGTTGGCTCGCGATCGGGTTGATAAGACGCACGGGGTTGCTGTTGCCTGCGAAGTCCTGCTCCCACTCCGCGTCGACGAAGCTGAAGTTCACCGTTTCCGCGTAGTCGCGCGCTGCGAGCGCATGACGGATCGCGTGGATGGAGCGTTGCGTCTCGTTGGTCGCGCGCATTTCGCTGGTCGCGACCGGCGGGCGCGCCGGAATCTTTTCGAAGCCGTGGATACGCGCGACCTCTTCGATCAGGTCCTCTTCGATTTCGATATCGAAGCGGTACGACGGCGGCATCACCGAGAACGTATCGCCGTCACGCTCGAACGAGAGGCCGAGGCGCGTGAAGATCTGCGCGATTTCATCGACACCGATCGCGACGCCGATGATGCGGTTCGCGCGCGAAACGCGCATCTTCACGGGCGCGCGCTTCGGGACGTTGACGATCTGATCGTCGACCGGACCCGCTTTGCCGCCGCAGATGTCGAGGATCAGCTGCGTGATGCGCTCGATATGATCGACGGTCGTCGCGTAGTCGACGCCGCGCTCGAAGCGATGGCCTGCATCGGTCGAAAAGTTGTACTTGCGCGAGCGACCACGAATGCTGTCGGGCCACCAGAACGCGGCCTCGAGATAGATGTTGGTGGTGTCGAGCGTGACCGCGGTGCTGTCGCCGCCCATGATGCCCGCGAGGCTTTCGATATGCTGCTCGTCGGCGATCACACCGACCGTTTCGTCGAGCTCGACCGTGTTCCCGTTCAGCAGCTTCAGCGTTTCGCCCTTGCGGCCCCAGCGTACGTCCATGCCGCCGTGGATCTTGTCGAGATCGAACACGTGCGACGGACGCCCCAGCTCGAGCATCACATAGTTCGAGATGTCGACGAGCGCGGAAATGCTGCGCTGGCCGGAGCGCTCGAGACGCTCGACCATCCATTGCGGCGACTTTGCACGCGCATTGACGCCGCGGATCACGCGGCCCGAGAAACGGCCGCACAGATCGGGCGCGGAGATTTTCACGGGCAGCGTTTCGTTGAGCGTGACCGGAGCCGGCTTGATTTCGAGCGGACGCAGCGGCGCCCCGCTAATCGCCGACGTTTCTCGCGCGACGCCGAATACCGACAGACAGTCGGCCTTGTTCGGCGTCAGCTTGATTTCAAAAACGGTGTCGTCGAGATTGAGCGTGTCGCGGATGTCCTGGCCGATCGGCGTGCCTTCCGGCAGGATCATCAGACCGCTGTGATCTTCGGAGAGCTTCAGCTCGCGCGCCGAGCACAGCATGCCCTGGCTTTCCACGCCGCGCAGCTTCGACAGCTTGATCGCGAACGGTGCGCCGCCCTCTTCGGCCGGCGGCAGTTGCGCGCCGACCAGCGCGACCGGCACCTTGATGCCGGGCGCAACATTCGGCGCGCCGCACACGATGTTGAGCGTCGCGCCGGTGCCAGCGTCGACCTGACACACGTTGAGCTTGTCCGCATCCGGGTGCTTGACGACTTCCAGCACCTGGCCGACGACGATCTTCGAGGTCGGCGGCGCGGCCGTCCGCAGGTCTTCGACTTCGAGACCCGCCATCGTCAACGCGTGCGACAGCTCGTCGGTGGTCAGTTGCGGATCGACAAAAGTTCTGAGCCAGGATTCCGGAAATTGCATGGTTCTGTGTACGTTGTGATCAGGTTAGGTCCACGTCCGGCAGATGCTTCGTAAAGCCCGGTGGTCTTGCGCCGGTTCAGCGAGCTCTGCCGGGGACGCTCGCGGCGCGCACCAGGTGCGCTGTCGCGATTTATGCTTCGTCGCGCTCGCGCGCGCCGGGTCACGCGAATTGACGCAGGAAACGCAGGTCGTTTTCGAAAAACAGGCGCAGGTCCTGCACGCCGTAACGCAGCATCGTGAGACGCTCGAGGCCACTGCCGAAAGCGAAGCCGATGTAGCGCTCCGGGTCGAGACCCATGTTGCGGATCACAGTCGGATGCACCTGGCCGGAGCCCGAAATTTCGAGCCACTTGCCCGCGTTCTTGCCCGTTTCGAACTGCATGTCGATCTCGGCCGACGGTTCGGTGAACGGGAAATACGACGGACGAAAGCGCACGAGAATGTCGTCGCGCTCGAAGAATTTCTTCAGGAAGTCGGTATAGACGCCCTTCAGGTCCGCGAAGCTGATGTTCTCGTCAATCCACAGGCCTTCGACCTGGTTGAACATCGGCGAATGCGTCGCGTCGCTATCCACGCGATACGTGCGGCCCGGTACGATCACCTTGATCGGCGGCGTGTTGGTGCGCGCGTAGCGCACCTGCATCGGGCTCGTATGCGTGCGCAGCAGCAGCGGGCGGCCGTCGGCATCCTTGCCGTCGACGTAGAAGGTGTCCTGCATCGAACGCGCCGGATGGTTTTCCGGGCTGTTCAGCGAGGTGAAGTTGTACCAGTCGGTTTCGATCTCGGGGCCGTCGGCCACGTCGAATCCGATCGTACGGAAAATCTGTTCGACGCGCTCCCAGGTGCGCATCACCGGGTGCAGGCTACCTGCATTGGCGCCGCGGCCCGGCAGCGTGACGTCGATCGCTTCAGCAGCGAGACGCTGGTTCAGAAGTGCGTCGGCGAGCGCCTGACGACGTGCCGTCAGCGCGGCCTCGACCTGTTGCTTGACGAGGTTGATCCGTGCGCCTTCGGTCTTGCGCGTTTCGGGATCGAGTTTGCCAAGGCCCTTCAACAGCTCGGTCAGCGCACCCGCCTTACCGAGAAAGCGCGCTTTCTCGTTCTCGAGGGTGGTGACGTCGGGGGCTTCTGCGAAGCCTTTTTGCGCGTCGGCGACAATCTGGTCCAGATCCATTGATCCCATCATTTCAACGTCAGTGTTCTATCGAAACAAAACTGGTTCTACCAACAAAAACGGGGCTCGGTGAGGAGCCCCGTTTTTGTTGCAGCGTCACCGAGACTACCGGATGTTCGCTGCAACGAACCACGCAGTTTTAATTGCCAGAAGCGCAATCAGGCTGCAACGGCGGCTTTCACCTGCTGAACGATCGCAGCAAAAGCAGCCTTGTCGAACACAGCCATGTCGGCCAGCACCTTACGGTCCAGTTCGATCGACGCCTTCTTCAGGCCGTTGATGAACACGCTGTACGTCATGTCGTGCTGACGCACCGCCGCGTTGATACGCGTGATCCATAGTGCGCGGAACACACGCTTCTTGTTGCGGCGGTCGCGGTAGGCGTATTGGCCTGCGCGCATGACCGCCTGCTTGGCGATGCGATAGACGTTATTGCGACGGCCGCGGTAACCCTTGGCCAGCTTGATGATCTTCTTGTGACGGGCCCGTGCGGTAACCCCACGTTTTACTCGAGGCATGTTTCGCTCCTATGAGTGTCGGTTAAGGGTTAAGCGAACGGCAGCATTGCGCGAACGGAGTTCAGATCGGAATCATGAACTGCCGTGGAGCCGCGCAGATGGCGTTTGTTCTTGGTGGTCTTCTTGGTAAGAATGTGACGCTTGAAGGCCTGACCGCGCTTGACGGTACCGCCCGGACGCACCACGAAGCGCTTTGCAGCGCTCTTCTTGGTCTTCATCTTCGGCATGACAACTCCATTATTAGATGGACATGGGTGTGCGGTCGGCCAGATGGCCATTTCCCGCCCTTCGAAACCCATTCCACTTGGTATGCAGACCGCCGATACCGCCAGCGGCCGCTTTTCGGGAACCACTGCGCACTTGCATGCGCGACGTTCCGAAACCTTCCGACACCAAGCCGGACACCCAGCACAGCATCAAACAACCTTGCGCCGCCGGAGCGCGCGCCACATGGCACGCCGTCGCTCCGGCCAACTGCTTCGCGCTTACTTCTTTTTCTTCGGAGCGAGCACCATGATCATCTGGCGCCCTTCCATTTTCGGCATCTGCTCGACCTGACCGACTTCGTCGAGGTCGGTGCGCAGGCGTTCGAGCATGCGCATGCCGATTTCCTGGTGAGCCATTTCGCGGCCCCGGAAACGCAACGTGATTTTCGTCTTGTCGCCGTCTTCGAGGAAGCGGACGAGGTTGCGCAGCTTGACGTTGTAATCACCGTCGTCGGTACCTGGGCGGAATTTGACTTCCTTGACCTGGATGACCTTCTGCTTGAGCTTGGCCTCGTGTTGCTTCTTCGCTTCCTGGTACTTGAACTTGCCGTAGTCCATCAAGCGGCAAACCGGCGGAACCGCTTGCGGAGCGATTTCGACCAGATCTACGTCCTGCTGTTCCGACATGCGGAACGCATCAGCGAGTTTCACGATGCCGAGCGGTTCGTTCTCGACGCCGACCAGTCGCACCTCGGGTGCTGTAATTTCACCGTTGATGCGGTGCGCAGACTTATCAGTAGCGATGTTACGTTTCCTCTAAAAATTAAAAAAAACGAGCCGGGTACCAAGTGGCTCAGTTGAACGACTGCACGTCCTGGCGCAGACGCTCAATGAAGGCGTCAACAGGCATTACACCCATATCGACACCACCACGGGCACGCACGGCTACCGTTTGCGCTTCACGCTCCTTGTCGCCGACCACCAACAGGTAGGGGACCTTTTCCAGCGTGTGCTCGCGTATTTTATAGCTAATCTTCTCGTTGCGCAAATCGGCCTCGACTCTAACCCCTTGTTTTTGCAACGATTGGGCTAGCGCCTGCGCGTATTCGGCCTGACTTTCCGCAATATTCATCACTACGACCTGCATCGGCGCGAGCCAAGCGGGCATTGCACCAGCATGGTGCTCGATCAGAATCCCGAGGAAACGCTCCATCGATCCGACGATCGCCCGGTGCAGCATGATCGGGCGACGGCGACTGTTGTCTTCGGCAACGTATTCGGCACCCAGCCGCTCCGGCAACACCATGTCGAGCTGCAGCGTACCGCACTGCCACGAGCGGCCGAGCGCGTCCTTGATGTGATACTCGACCTTCGGGCCGTAGAATGCACCCTCGCCGGGCAACTCTTCCCACGTGACGCCGCAGGCCGTCAGCGCATCGCGCAGTCCCTGCTCCGCGCGATCCCAAGTTTCGTCGGTGCCGGCGCGCGCATCCGGGCGCAGTGACAGCTTGATCTCGACGCTATCAAAGCCGAAGTCGCGGTAGACGCTCATTGCCAGCGTGTTGAACGCGATCGATTCGCTGATGAACTGATCTTCGGTACAGAAAATATGCGCGTCGTCCTGCACGAAGCCGCGCACACGCATCAGTCCATGCAGCGCGCCCGACGATTCGTTGCGATGGCACGAACCGAACTCCGCGTAACGCAGCGGCAGATCGCGATACGAGCGCAGACCGTGATTGAACACCTGCACGTGACCGGGGCAGTTCATCGGCTTGATCGCGTAGTCACGCTTTTCCGATTCCGTCGTGAACATGTTTTCACGATAGTTCTGCCAGTGGCCCGAAGCTTCCCACAGCGAGCGGTCCATGATCAATGGCGTCTTGATTTCCAGGTAGCCGGCGTCATTCACGCGACGGCGCATGTACTGCTCGACTTGCTGCCACAGCGTCCAGCCGCGCGGATGCCAGAACACCATGCCCGGCGACTCGTCCTGCATGTGGAACAGGTCGAGCTGCTTACCAAGCTTGCGATGGTCGCGCTTCTCGGCTTCTTCGAGCATGTGGAGATACGCTTCCTGGTCTTCCTTCTTCGTCCAGGCCGTGCCGTAAATGCGCTGCAGTTGCTCGTTCTTCGAGTCGCCACGCCAGTACGCGCCCGCGACTTTCATCAGCTTGAAGACCTTCAGCTTGCCGGTGGACGGCACGTGGGGGCCGCGGCACAGGTCCGTGAAGCCGCCATGCGAGTACAGTTTGATTTCGTCGCTAGCGGGGATCGATTCGATGATCTCGGCCTTGTACTTTTCACCGATGCTCTTGAAGTACTCGACCGCTTCGTCGCGGGACACCACGCGACGCGACACCGGCTCATCCCTCTTCGAGAGTTCCTGCATGCGTTTTTCGATCTTTTCGAGATCTTCCGGCGTGAAAGGACGGTTATAGGAGAAGTCGTAATAGAAACCGTTGTCGATGACCGGGCCGATCGTGACCTGCGCTTCCGGGTACAGATCCTTCACCGCGTACGCGAGCAGGTGCGCCGTCGAGTGGCGGATGATATCGAGACCGTCTGCGTCCTTCTCCGTGACGATGGCGAGCGCCACGTCGTGATCGATCAGCATGGACGTATCGACCAGCTCCCCGTCGATCTTGCCGCCGAGCGCGGCTTTCGCGAGACCGGGGCCGATCGAGGCGGCCACTTCGGCGACGGTCACCGGATGCTCGTACTGTCGAACAGAACCGTCAGGCAAACGTATCGAAACCATTGCGTTCTCCGTGGTGCCGACCGGCGGCGGCACATACAACCAGGGTCAAAAAGATAAAAAAAATGCGGCCCCGCTTTCGAGGGGCCGCATTCACATTTTATGCAAACTTCACTGGCGAAAGTGGTCCTCGACTAGCGTCGTTCCGAAGTGGTTTCGGTCAACGTTCGCGGTGTCATAACCGTATTCGCCTTTTTGCGCTCAAAGCGCTTACTGCAGTTTGCGAAACCCCAGCGAGGCCGGAATTTCATTTTCGTTGGTAGGCTCGATTGGACTCGAACCAACGACCCCCACCATGTCAAGGTGGTGCTCTAACCAGCTGAGCTACGAGCCTGAAGAGACGAGAGTATATGGGGTATAGCGCGGCTTGGCAAGTACTTTTATGCAGCGACTTTAGTCCGTCGCGCCACTAGCAGGGCTTTTTCCAACCGCCCGCGCCTCAGTTCTTGCGCGTCGCGCGCACGACACCCGTGATCTCGCCCAGCAGCGTGCACGCGCGCTGAATCTGCGCGGAGCTCGACACCTCGACGGTAAATTGCATGAACGCGGCATTGCGGCGCGATTGCGTCTTTACGCCGATCACGTTCATCTTTTCCCGCGCGAATACTTCGGAGATATCGCGCAGCAGACCTTGCCGGTCCGTCGCCTCGATGCTGAGGTCGACCGGGTAGACGGAATGGCCGCGGCCGCTCATCACGTCCGCCGACCACGCCGTCTGAAGCACGCGCTCCGGCGCGCGCTCCGCCATCCGGCGGAACGTCGCGCAGTCGCTGCGATGAACCGACATGCCCTTGCCTCGCGTAACGAATCCGCAGATGTCGTCGGGCGGCGCCGGCCGGCAGCAGCGCGCGAGCTGGGTGAGCAACGCATCGACGCCGACCACCAGCACCCCCGTGGATGCGCCGCGCGCGACGCTCGCGCCGCTGCTGCGTTTCTCGAACTTCTCCGGCGCATCGACCTCGGGCTCGGGCGGCGGCGCATCGTGCAACGCCTGCTCGACGAGCCTCAGACTGAACTCCTCCTTGCCGACCACGGAGAACAGGTCGTCGGTGGTCTTGAAACCGAGCCGCGCGGCCAGTTGATCGAGATTGACCGAGGTCTTGCCTTCGCGCTGCAGGGTTTTTTCAACCATCGCGCGACCGTTCGCGATGTGCTCCTGTAACTCCACCGCGTTGAACCATGCGCGCACCTTCTGCCGCGCGCGCGGGCTTTGCAGATAGCCAAGTTGCGGATTAAGCCAGTCGCGCGACGGACCGCCCTCCTTCACCGCCACGATCTCGACCGTCTGGCCGTTCTGCAGCGGCGTGTTGAGCGGCACCATCGCGCCGTCGACGCGCGCGCCGCGGCAACGATGCCCGAGCTCGCTGTGCAGGTGAAACGCGAAGTCGATCGGCGTCGCGCCGTGCGGCAACGGAATCACGCGCGCCTGCGGCGTCAACACGTAGATGTGATCGTCGTCGAGCGTGGCCTGGCGCAACTGCTCCCACGGCTGTGCCGAGCCCGCTTCGCCATGCTCGCCCTCGGAGACTTCGTCCTTCCACGCGAGCAACTGTCGCAGCCAGGCGATCTTCTCGTCGTATTTCTCGCTCGCGGTGAACGTGCCGCCATAGCCGCGCGCACCCGCTTCCTTGTAGCGCCAGTGCGCGGCCACGCCGTATTCGGCGAAGCGATGCATTTCCTGCGTGCGGATCTGCACTTCGAACGCGCGGCCGTCGTCGCCGATCACGACGGTGTGCAGCGACTTGTAGCCGTTCGGCTTCGGCCGGGAGATGTAATCGTCGAACTCCTTCGGCACCGGCTGCCACAGGTTGTGCACGATGCCGAGCACGGTGTAGCAGTCCTTGATGTCCGGCACGATCACGCGAAACGCGCGCACGTCGTACAACTCGGCGAAGTCCAGCTCCTTGCCGCGCATCTTGCGCCAGATGCTGTAGATATGCTTCGGCCGACCGCTCACTTCCGCGCGGATATGCGCGGCGGCCAGCTCCTGCTGCAGGCGTTCGATCGCCTGCGCGACATAGCTCTCACGCTCGACGCGCTTCTCGTCGAGCAGTTTCGCGATGCGCTTGTAGGTGTCCGGCTCCTCGAAACGGAACGCGAGGTCCTCGAGCTCCCACTTCAATTGCCAGATGCCGAGGCGGTTCGCGAGCGGCGCGTAGATATCGAGCGTTTCGCGTGCGACGTCGGGCGACGGCGTGAGCTTCGCGGCCGCGTAATAACGCAGCGTTTGCAGCCGCGACGCGAGGCGGATCAGCACGACGCGAATGTCCTGCGCGAACGCGAGCAGCATTTTGCGCAGCGCCTCGACCTGCACGCGGCGCGCAGCCTGCGCGTCACGCCCGGCCTCGGGCATCGCGTTTTGCGCCGCGCGCAAACTGACCGTGCCGAGCCGCAGCAGCTTGCGTACGTCGCCGACCAGTTGGGCGACTTCTTCGCCGAAGTCGTCGGCGATCACGCGCTCCGGATCGCGCAGATGCGGTGTCAGCGCAAACAGCGCAGCGGCCAGCACCGCCGGCGGATCAACGTTGAGCTTGCGCATGATCGACGCGGTGCCCGCCGCGTGATCCGCGAGCAATTCGCCCGACGACAGCCGCACCTCGCCCGCATGTTCGCGCACGAACGCCATCGCTTCGTCGAAGGAACGATGGGGATGAGGTGCGCTCGGAACGGTATCGGTGTTCATGGTGCGACGGCCCGCCGGGCCAGACGATTCAACGGAAAATCAACCACGGTGCTGCCGGACGGCCGCGACTCAGTTGCGCTGCGCCGCGATCACGACGATTTCGACGAGGCACTTCGGATTCGCAAGCTTTGCCTCGACGGTCGCGCGCGGCGGCGTGTCGCCCTGCGCGACCCACTCGTCCCACACGGCGTTCATGCCGGCGAAATGCGCCATGTCCGAGATATAGATCTGCACCGACAGCAACAGCGACTTGTCGCTGTTCGCTTCGGCGAGCAGACGGTCGATGTGGCCGAGCACTTCGCGCGTCTGGCCGGCGATGTCCTGATCGTCGTCTTCGGCGATCTGACCCGCGAGGTACACCGTGCCGTTGTGCACGGCCATTTCCGAGAGACGCTTGCCGACGTGATAACGAATGACTGCCATGAAAAGTCCTGAGCTGAGGGGTTAATCGAACTACGTCCCACACGACACTGCCGATGAAATCGTCATGCGGAACTCAATATTATGACGCGTTCGCGGCCTAACCGATGAAGAACTCCCTCGCGAGCGCGATCTGGTCCGCCGCCAGGAACGCCGGCGCATGCCCGACGCCGGCGATCTCCACGCTCGATGCGGCACGCGCGGTCGACACCATCTTCGCGACCGTTTCACGCGACAGCAAATCCGACTGCTCGCCGCGCACCACCAGCACCGGCCCCTGGAACGACGCGAGCGAATGCCACAGCGCCGCCTCGCCGAGCTTCGCCGCTTCCTCGGTGACCGCCGCGAACGGCTGCGCGATGCGCGGGTCATAGCGCAGCACCCATGCGCCGTCCTCTTCGCGCAGCAACGGCGTATTGATTTCGCGCCATTCGTCCGGAGTCAGCGGTCCGAAGCTCTGCGCGAGCTGCGCGGCATAGTCAACGCCCTGCTGCAGCGTTTCGAAGCGTGCGGGCTTGCCAAGGTAATCGCCGATGCGCTTGACCGCGACCGGCTCCAGATGCGGCCCGACGTCGTTCAGCAGCAGCTTGCGGATCGGCGTGTCCGGCAGGCCGGCGAGCCCCATGCCGATCAGGCCGCCCATCGAGGTGCCGAACCAGTCGACGGTGTCGACGTCGAGCCGCGCGATCAGTGTGACCATGTCGGAGACGTACTGCGGCACCGCGTATAAGTTGGGGTTCGCGAGCCACGACGACAAGCCCCGGCCAACCACGTCCGGGCACACCACGCGATAGGTGTCCGCGAAGTTGGCGGCGAGGCGGTCGAAATCGCGCCCCGATCGCGTGAGTCCGTGCACGCACAGCAACACTCGGGGATTGTCCGGGTCGCCCCACTCGGTATAGGCGACGCGATGCAGGCCGGCAGCGCTCGCGCACCGCACGTAACGTTGACGCGGCGCGGGCCGCCCGGTGGTGGAAGCGGAAGTCGTTGCGGCCATCTGGTGTCCTTGCAAAGACGCTGCGGATTGGGCTGCAAACGATTGTAAACCGCTTCGTCGCGCGGCAAGCATCGGCCAGAAGGCTTAGGAAGGTCGATCCAACCGTCCGGCGCATCCGCCGCCGCGCGCCAAAAACAGAACGGGCGAGACTCACGTCTCGCCCGTCCGGAACACACCGTTGCCGCCGCGCGGTCGCGCCGACGCGCGCAGCGGCGTTTCAAGCCGCGTCAGCTCACCGCGCTCACATCGAGCGGCGCGCCGGTTTTCGCCTTGATTTCGTCGACGCTCACACCCGGCGCGAGTTCGGTCACTTTCAAGCCGTTTTCGGTCACTTCGATCACGCCGAGATCGGTAATGATCTCGTCGACCACACCCACGCCCGTCAGCGGCAGCGTGCATTCTTCGAGGATCTTGTGCTGATCGCCCTTCGCGACGTGCTCCATCAGCACGACCACGCGCTTGACGCCCGCGACCAGGTCCATCGCGCCGCCCATGCCCTTGATCATCTTGCCCGGGATCATCCAGTTCGCGAGATCGCCCTTCCTGCTGATCTGCATCGCACCGAGAATCGCGAGATTGATGTGGCCGCCGCGAATCATCGCGAACGAATCCGCCGAAGAGAAAATCGACGAACCGGGCAGCGTCGTCACCGTTTGCTTGCCGGCGTTGATCAGGTCGGCGTCGACTTCGTCTTCGGTCGGCGACGGGCCGATACCGAGCAGACCGTTCTCCGACTGCAGCCACACTTCGACGCCCGCCGGCACGTGGTTCGCGACCAGCGTCGGCAAGCCGATGCCGAGGTTCACGTAAAAGCCGTCCTGCAGTTCCTTCGCCGCGCGCGCGGCCATTTCGTCACGAGTCCATGCCATGATCAGTCTCCTTTCGCGCGGACGACGCGTTGTTCGATGCGTTTTTCCGGATGCGCATTCAGCACGATGCGCTGCACGAAGATGCCAGGCGTATGGATCGCGTCCGGATCGAGCTCGCCCACTTCGACGATCTCTTCGACTTCCGCGACGGTGATGCGGCCCGCCATCGCGCACATCGGATTGAAGTTGCGCGCGGTGCGGCGATAGATCAGGTTGCCGGCCTTGTCGGCCTTCCATGCCTTGACGAGCGCGACATCGGCGGTCAGCGAATGTTCGAGCACGTAGTGGTTCTCGCCGAACTGGCGGGTTTCCTTGCCCTCGGCGATCTGCGTGCCGTAGCCGGTGTTCGTGAAAAACGCCGGGATGCCCGAGCCGCCCGCGCGCAGCTTCTCGGCGAGCGTGCCTTGCGGCGTGAATTCGAGCTCGAGTTCGCCGGCCAGGTACTGGCGCTCGAACTCCTTGTTTTCGCCAACGTACGACGAGATCATTTTCTTGATCTGACGCGTCTCGAGCAGCAGGCCGAGGCCGAAACCGTCGACGCCCGCGTTGTTGCTGATGCAGGTGATGCCCTGCACCTTCGAATCGCGCAGCGCAGCGATCAGCGCCTCAGGAATGCCGCACAGCCCGAAGCCGCCGACGGCGAACGTCTGCCCGTCCTTGACGATGTCCTTCAGCGCCTCGGCGGCGCCTGGATAGACCTTGTTCATCTGTATGTCCCTTCCTCTATGGAAACCCGAAACGTGTACGCAGGCCGCCGGATCATTGCGGCTGATATCGCAACGGGCGAACTTCACGTCGCCTCACGATACCGCTACGTCATTCTAGTCATCCGCGGCTTGAGCCGCGTTGTCATCCGCCCGAAAGAGTACGCTGGGCCCGCCATGCGGCACAATACGCAAAAATACATAAGTACTTGCCTCCCGCCCATGCCCGCCCTGGATTACCGCACTGCGTTTCACCTCGCGCCGATCGGACTCGTGCTGTCCCGCGAGCGGACCATCGAAGACTGCAACGACGAGCTAGCGTCGATATTCGGCTACGCGCGCGACGCGCTGATCGGTCAGTCGTTCCAGGTGTTGTATCCATCGGCGGATGAGTTCGAGCGGATCGGCGCGCGCATTCCGCCGATCATGACCGCGCAAGGCAGCTACGCGGACGACCGGATCATGAAGCGCGCGAACGGCGAGCTGTTCTGGTGTCACGTGACGGGCCGCGCGCAGCAGCGCACCGACCCGCACGCGGCGGGTGTCTGGACCTTCGAGGATTTGAGCGCAACCCGGCGGGTCGCGGTGGAACTGACGCCACGCGAGCGCGAAATCGCCGCGCAACTGGTGACGGGCAAGACCAGCAAGCAGATCGGCCGCGTGCTCGACATCAGCCCGCGCACGGTCGACGTCTACCGCGCGCGGCTCATGCGCAAATACGATACGGGCAATGCGACCGAGCTGTTGCAGCGGCTGCTCGGGGATTGAGAGAGGGCGTTTGAAGCGCGCGACAGCGCTGTCAAGCCGCGCGCTCAGGCCGCCTTGACGAGCGCCGCGCTCTCGATGGCCGCGCGCAGTACGTCAGGCACCGGCACCGACTTGCCCGCCGCGTAGTCGATCCACACGCATCGCGCGGCGCCTCGCGCATAGAGCGTATCCGGCTCATCGGCGCGCAGGAGCTCGAAAGCCGTATCGAAGCTGCTGCGCCCCGGTGTCGCCACCGACATCCGGCCGATCACGTCGCCCGGATAGTGCAGCTGCTTCAGAAACTCCATCGACGCATTGACGATCACCGGCCCCTGCCCGTGCGCGCGCTGGCCGACAAAGTCCATGTGCTCGAACCAGGAAATCCGCACCTGCTCCATGTAGCGGAAATAAACCGTGTTGTTGACGTGACCGAAGGCGTCCATGTCGCCCCAGCGGATCGGCATCGTCATTTCGAAAACTGCGTGAAAGTCGCTCATTCTGTACTTCCGTTCTTCCTTTTTCTGCCTGGCTTTTGAAACTTTGGACGACCCGCTCACGCGAGTCCGAAGCCGTCGTCGGCGACGATCACCGAGCCGTTGATGAACTGCGATTCATCCGCCGCGAGCAGCAGGAGCAGCCCATCGAGATCCTCCGGCTTGCCGACCCGATGACGCGGCAGCATCGCCACGAGTTTCTGGCCCTGATCGGTCGACCAGTGGTGATGGTTGATCTCGGTGTCGATATACCCGGGGCAGATCGCGTTCACATTGATGCCATGCTTGCCCCACTCGAGCGCCATCGCCTTCGTCATGTGGACGACCGCGGCCTTGCTCATCGAATACAGGCCGATTTGCGGCAGCACGCGCAAGCCCGCCATTGACGCGATGTTGATGATCCGGTACGACGGCTTCTGCGCGTTGTTGCCGCGCATGATCATGCGCTTGGCGACTTCCTGCGCCACGAAAAACGCGCCGCGCGTATTCGTGTCGAACACGTATTCGAAGTCCGCCGGCGTGACCTCGGACAGCTTCTGCGTGGTCGACACGCCCGAGTTGTTGACGAGGATATCGATGGTGCCGGCCTCGGTCTCCGCATGCGCGACCGCCGACTTGATGCTCTGATAGTCGGTCACGTCGAGCGACACGACGTGCGCGGCGCCGCCGGACGCCTCGATTTCCGCGCGCAGCTCCTTGAGCCGCTCGGTACGTCGGCTCGCCAGCACGACCTTCGCGCCCGCCTGCGACAGCACCTGCGCGAAGCGCTTGCCCAGCCCGCTCGAGGCGCCCGTAATCAGCGCGACCTTGCCTTCCAGATTGATCGAACGGCCCATTGTCTTTCCTTGTTCGGTTGTGGTGACAACTGCGGTTGACGGGTTCGGTAAGACCCGACTAAGGGTCTATACCGTATCATGAAATAGTACGGTCGTGCTAATCTGCGGATTTCGGGTTGCGGCGCGGGAATCGATCGCCCACAATACGAACCCGAAAAAAGCATTCTAACGGTAAGAGGAGCATCAATGACCCCCGCAAGTCTCATTGAGCAGTACGGCCCGCGCGAGTCGATGGAGTATGACGTCGTCATCGTCGGCGGCGGCCCTGCGGGCCTGTCGGCGGCCATTCGCCTGAAGCAGCGCGCCGCCGAACGAGGCGCTGACATTGGCGTGTGCGTACTCGAAAAAGGCTCTGAGATCGGGGCCCATATTCTGTCGGGCGCGGTGATGGACCCGCGCGCGCTGACCGAGCTGATCCCGGACTGGAAGGAAAAAGGCGCGCCGCTGACGGTCGACGTGACCGAAGACCGCTTCCTGTTCCTCTCGGCGACGGGCGCGAAGAGCGTGCCGACCTGGGCGCTGCCGGACAATTTCAAGAACCACGGCAACTACGTGATCAGCCTCGCGAACGTGACGCGCTGGCTGGGTCAGCAGGCCGAGGCGCTCGGCGTCGAGATATTCCCGGGCTTTCCGGCGGCCGAAGTGCTGTACAACGACGACGGCTCGGTCAAGGGCGTCGCGACCGGCAACCTCGGCATCGGCAAGGACGGCGAACCGACCGAAAACTTCCAGCTCGGCATGGAGCTGCACGCGAAGTACACGCTGTTCTGCGAAGGCGCGCGCGGCCACCTCGGCCGCCAGCTGAACGAGAAGTTCAAGCTGCGCGACGGCGTCGATCCGCAGGTGTACGGCATCGGTATCAAGGAGCTGTGGGAGATCGATCCCGCCAGGCACAAGCCGGGTCTGGTGATGCACACGGCCGGCTGGCCGCTCGAAAACGACACGTACGGCGGCTCGTTCCTCTACCACATGGACAACAACCAGGTCGTGGTCGGCTTCGTGGTCGGCCTCGGCTATTCGAATCCGTATCTGTCGCCGTTCGAGGAATTCCAGCGCTACAAGACGCATCCGGCGATCCGCGCGATTCTCGAAGGCGGCAAGCGCGTGTCCTACGGCGCGCGCGCGATCACCGCGGGCGGCCTGATGTCGTTGCCGAAGCTGGTGTTCCCGGGCGGTGCGCTGGTCGGCGACGACGCGGGCTTCCTGAACGCGTCGCGCATCAAGGGTTCGCACGCCGCGATCAAGACCGGCATGCTCGCCGCCGATGCCGCGTTCGACGCCGTGCAGGCCGGCCGTCAGTCGGACGAACTGAGCGCCTACCCGGAAGCGTTCAAGACGTCGTGGCTCTACACCGAGCTGTATCGCGCGCGTAACTTCAAGCAGTGGATGAGCAAGGGTCTCTACCTTGGCACGCTGATGGTCGGTCTCGAGCAGAAGCTGCTCGGCGGCAACGTGCCGTGGACGCTGCATCATCAGCATTCCGATCATGAAATGCTGAAGCCGGCTTCGCAGTGCAAGCCGATCACGTATCCGAAGCCGGACGGCAAGCTGACGTTCGACCGGCTGTCCTCGGTGTTCATCTCGAACACGAATCACGAGGAAAATCAGCCGGCGCACCTGACGCTGAAGGATCCGACCGTGCCGGTCAACGTGAACTGGCAGACCTACGCGGGACCGGAGGCGCGTTATTGCCCCGCTGCAGTGTACGAGTTCGTGAAGAACGACGATGGCAGCGAGCGGCTCGTCATCAATGCGCAGAACTGCGTGCACTGCAAGACCTGCGATATCAAGGACCCGACGCAGAATATCGTGTGGGTCACGCCGGAAGGCGGTGGCGGTCCGAACTATCCGAATATGTGATTGATGTGCCGTCTGCCTGTGCGGCGCTGCCCGATAACCGGCAGCGTCGCGCAGGCAAATTCCGATAGCGCGCTCGCGCTTTCGTCTGCGCGCATTCTTGCGCGTTTCGTTGGTCCCCTTCCCTATTCTTTTTTATGGCGGCTCGTTCGCCGCCAATCGCGGGACCGCGTCAGGATTACGGCGCGCTCGCCGCGATCTTCGGCGTGCTCACGGCCACATCGCCGCATTGCGCGCGATGGCGCAGCGCGTGATCGATCAGCACGAGCGCAAGCATCGACTCGGCGATCGGCGTCGCACGAATGCCGACGCAGGGGTCGTGCCGCCCGAAGGTCTCGACGATCGCGGGGTTCCCCGCCTTGTCGATCGAACGGCGCGGCGTGCGAATGCTCGACGTCGGCTTGATTGCGATCGACACCGTGATGTCCTGCCCCGTCGAAATACCGCCGAGCACGCCGCCCGCGTGATTGCCGACGAAACCTTCCGGCGTCAGCTCGTCGCCATGCACCGAGCCGCGTTGCGCGACGCTCGCGAAGCCGGCGCCGATCTCGACGCCCTTCACCGCGTTGATGCCCATCATCGCGTGCGCGATGTCGGCGTCGAGGCGGTCGAACAGCGGCTCGCCGAGGCCGACCGGCACACCGGAGGCAACCACGTTGATGCGCGCGCCGATCGAATCACCGTCCTTGCGCAGCGCGTCCATATACGCCTCGAGCTGCGGAACGATCTCCGCATTCGGCACGAAAAACGGGTTTTCGCGCACCTGCGCCCAATCGACGAACGGCACGTCGATCTCGCCGAGCGCGGCCATATAGCCGCGAATTTCGGTGCCGAACTTCTCGCGCAGCCACTTCTTCGCGACCGCGCCCGCCGCGACCGCCGGCGCCGTCAGCCGTGCCGACGAGCGGCCGCCACCGCGGTAATCGCGAATGCCGTACTTTTGCCAGTACGTGTAGTCGGCGTGGCCGGGGCGGAACGTTTCCGCGATGTTGCCGTAGTCCTTGCTGCGCTGGTCGGTATTGCGGATCAGCAGCGCAATTGGCGCGCCGGTGGTTTGACCTTCGAACACGCCCGAGAGGATCTCGACCTTGTCTTCTTCCTGGCGCTGCGTCACGTGGCGCGACGTGCCCGGCTTGCGGCGATCGAGTTCGAACTGGATGTCGGCTTCGTTGAGCGCCATGCCCGGCGGGCAGCCGTCGATCACGCAGCCGATAGCGGGGCCGTGCGATTCGCCGAAGGTCGTGACAGTGAAAAGCGTACCGAGCGTGTTGCCGGACATGAGCGTCGTCCAAAGAAATACGGGGAGAACGCTATTATGCCAGTCCGCTCGTCTCGAAGCCGGGCCTGGCGACGGCGATGGCCGATCGGCCAGGGCGCACTCGGCCGAAAGCGGGTGATGGTGGGCGAGCCCGCCATCTCGGCGTCCGCGCACCGGCCCACGGCTACTTGCGGGCGCCGCGCAGCTCGGTCACGATCCGCTGCAGCGCCTCGGGCGTCGCGAGCGCCGGGTCGATCGGCTCGCCGACGGCGAGGCTCAGCCGGCTCATCACACCTTTGCTGATCGGCCGCGGCCAGGTTGCGTCCACCGCGCGCGAAAACACGCTGCCCCACAGCCCGCGCAGCGCCATCGGAATGACGGGCGCCGGCGTCCGCCTGACGATCTCGGCGACGCCGTGGCGAAACGGATTCAGCTCGCCGGTACGCGTCAGCTTCCCTTCGGGAAAGATGCAGACGAGTTCGCCGTCCGCGAGCGCCTGCGCGCACAGGTCGTACGCACGCGCGAGCAGCGCCGCGTCCTGATGCGCGGACGCGATCGGAATCGCCTTCGCGTGCCGGAACAGCCAGCCGACGAACGGCGAGCGGAAGATCTGGTGGTCCATCACGAAGCGGATCGGCCGCGGGCTTTCGGCCATGATGACGATCGCATCGACGAAACTGACGTGGTTGCACACGAGCACCGCCGCGCCCTGCTCCGGAATCCGCTCCGCGTGCACGAGCCGGATCCGGTAGAACGTATGCACGAGCAGCCACGCGATGAAGCGCAGCAGGAACTCCGGCACGAGCGAATAGATGTAGCCCGCGACTACCACATTCAGAAGCGCGGTGACGAGGAAGATCGCCGGAATACTGAAGCCCGCGGCGGTCAGGCCCACCGCCATCAGCGCCGACACGATCATGAACAGCGAATTGAGGATGTTGTTCGCGGCGATGATGCGCGCGCGATGGCTCGGCTGACTTCGACTCTGGATCAGCGCATACAGCGGCACGCTGTAAAAGCCGCCGAACATCGCGAGCAGGAACAGATCGGCGAGCACGCGCCAATGCGCTAGCCGCGCGAGAAATTCGCCAACGCTGAGCAGATGCCCCGCCGGCGGCAGCGCGTGGCTCGCGAAAAAAAGATCGATCGCGAACACGCTCATGCCGATCGAGCCGAGCGGCACGAGGCCGACTTCGATCCGCCGCTTCGAGAGCCGTTCGCACAACAGCGAGCCGATGCCGATGCCGATCGAAAACGTGGCGAGCAGCACGGTCACGACGTCGGGATCGGCGGACAGCACGTCCTTCGCGAAGTTGAAGAACGACGCGAGGAACGTCGCGCCGACGAACCACAGCCACGAAATGCCGAGCAGACCAAGAAACACCACGCGGTTTTCGTGCGCGAGCTTCAGATTGCGCCACGTTTCGCTGACCGGGTTCCAGTTGATGCGCAACCCGGGCTGCGGCGCGGGCGTAGCCGGCACGAAGCCCGACACGGCGCGCCCGATCAGCGCGATCGCGATACACGCGCAAGCGAGCACCACCGCGCCATGCTCGGCGAACCCCGCGCCCGCGCCGCCGACGATCGTGCCGATCAGGATCGCGACGAAGGTGCCCATCTCGACCATGCCATTGCCGCCGACCAGCTCCGCCTGCGACAGATGCTGCGGCAGATACGAGTACTTGACCGGCCCGAATACCGTCGAATGCACGCCCATCAGGAACGTGCACAGGTACAGCAACGGCGCGCCATGCAGCCAGAACCCCGCGCCGCCGACCAGCATCACCGCGATCTCGAAGGTCTTGACGAGGCGCGTGAGCAACGCTTTGTCGTACTTGTCCGCGATCTGGCCGGAAGTGGCCGAAAACAGCACGAAAGGCAGAATGAAAATCGCGGAGATCAGGAACGCCGCGGTTTTCGGGTCGACGCCCGAAAACCGCGCCGCCTGATACGTGACGAGCGACGTGAAGCCGATCTTGAACACGTTGTCGTTCATCGCGCCGAGAAATTGTGTCCAGAAGAACGGCGCGAAGCGGCGCTGGCCGAGCAGGCGGAACTGGGATTCGTGCGCTTCGTGCGCGCGAGCGGCGCGGCGGGCAGCGGGCAACGGACGATCGTTCATGAAGTCAGGAGAACGGCGCGGAAAAATGGCGATGACGCGGGCGGCACGGCCGGCAAGCGGATCGCCGCGACTCGCGCACGCGGCTGCCGCAATCCGTCCGCACCAGCTCCAGACACAAAAAAAGCGCCCGCTTGCGCGCGCGCCCTGTCGGCGGATTCGCGCTCGCGGCGACGGCCGGAGCGCGACCTTCGAGCCACGCGCATCAACGCGCCGGCTGCTGGTCCTGTCCTTCCTGCTCTTCCGGCCAGTCGCGGATATAGGCCTTCAGCATGCGGTTCTCGAACCCCTGCTCCTCGACCACCGCCTTCGCGACGTCGTAAAACGAGATGACGCCCATCAGCGTGCGGCTTTCCATGACGGGCAGATAGCGCACGTGATGCTCGAGCATCATGCGGCGCACTTCGTTGACGTCGGTTTCGGGCGTGCAGGTGAGCGGATGGTCGTCCATCACCTTGCGGATCGTCGAGGTGCCGACGCTGCCGCCGTTCTCGCTCAAGGTCAGAATGATTTCGCGAAACGTCAGCATGCCGACGAGGTCGCCGTACTCCATCACGACGAGCGAGCCGATGTCGTGCTCGGCCATGGTATTGACGGCGTCATGCAGCGTGGTATCCGGCGTGACCGTAAAAAGGGTATTGCCCTTGACTTTAAGAATGTCGCTGACTCGCATGATCTATCTCCTGATACCGCCAATCTTGCAGTGCATGAAATGTTTTTTCGATCCTATCGGAAAGGCCCATAAAAGGAAAGCGGCCCGCCAGCCAAGGCGCGGCGGGCTTCGGAGACTCGAATTCGTCTGACTTCCAGATTGCGAGCATGCCCCGCTCCCGGCACGAGCCGCAGGAACCCGCGGGAAAACCGCGCTTGAAGCGGCGCGCGCCAATGGTAGGATGGCCGCCCACCCCGATCTTTCGCGAGGCCGCTCGCGGCCCGCCGCCCACGATGTCCGCCAACCGTTTCGATACGCTTGTGCTGCACGCCGGCGCAGCCCCCGACCCTGCCACCGGCGCGCGCGCGACGCCGATCTACCAGACCACGTCGTTTTCGTTCCGCGACTCGGATCATGCCGCCGCGCTGTTCAACATGGAGCGCGCCGGCCACGTCTACTCGCGCATCTCGAATCCGACCGTCGCCGTGTTCGAGGAGCGCGTCGCCGCGCTCGAAAACGGCGCCGGCGCGATCGGCACCGCGAGCGGCCAGGCCGCGCTGCATCTGGCGATCGCGACGCTGATGGGCGCGGGTTCGCACATCGTCGCGTCGAGCGCGCTGTACGGCGGCTCGCACAATCTGCTGCATTACACGCTGCGACGCTTCGGTATCGAGACGACCTTCGTCAAGCCCGGCGACCTCGACGCATGGCGCGCCGCGCTGCGCCCCAACACGCGCCTGCTATTCGGCGAAACGCTCGGCAATCCGGGCCTCGACGTGCTCGACATCGCCGCACTCGCACAGATCGCGCACGCGCACCGCCTGCCGTTGCTGGTCGACTCGACCTTCACGACGCCCTACCTGCTGCGCCCCTTCGAGCACGGCGCCGACTTCGTCTACCACTCGGCGACCAAGTTTCTCGGCGGCCACGGCACGACGATCGGCGGGGTGCTGGTCGACGGCGGCACGTTCGACTTCGAGGCTTCCGGCCGCTTTCCCGAATTTACCGAGCCGTACGACGGTTTCCACGGCATGGTATTCGCCGAGGAAAGCACCGTCGCGCCGTTCCTGCTGCGCGCGCGTCGGGAAGGCTTGCGCGACTTCGGCGCGTGCCTGCATCCGCAGGCCGCGTGGCAGCTGCTGCAAGGCATCGAGACACTGCCGTTGCGCATGGAGCGTCACGTCGTCAACACACGGCGCGTGGTCGAGTTTCTCGCCGGTCATGCGGCGGTCGAATCGGTCGCCTATCCCGAGTTGCCGACGCATCCCGACCACGCGCTCGCCAGGCGGCTGCTACCGCGCGGCGCGGGCGCCGTGTTCAGCTTCAACCTGCGCGGCGACCGCGCGGCCGGGCGCGCCTTCATCGAAGCGCTCACGCTCTTCTCGCACCTCGCGAACGTCGGCGACGCGCGCTCGCTGGTGATTCACCCGGCATCGACGACGCACTTCCGCATGGATGCCGCCGCGCTCGCCGCGGCCGGTATCACCGAAGGCACGATCCGCCTGTCGATCGGGCTCGAAGATCCGGATGACCTGATCGACGATCTCAAGCGCGCGCTGAAGGCCGCGCAAAAAACCGCGCAAGCGGCGAGCGGCGGTCGTACCGCAACGCCGAGCAGCGCCTCGCAACAGACCGCCACTGCCGCGCCCGCCGCCACGAGCACCCCCGCCCGCCCGGAGTCCGCATGATCGTCACCGTTCAAGGCAAACCGGCCTACGCCTACACCGGCGGCAAACCCTTCGACGCGAGCCTGCCAACCGCCGTGTTCATCCACGGTGCCGAGCACGATCACAGCGTGTGGGCGCTGCAAAGCCGCTACTTCGCGCATCACGGCTTCGGCGTGCTCGCGGTCGATCTGCCGGGCCACCGACGCAGCGCCGGCCCCGCGCTCGCCAGCATCGCCGCGCTGGCCGACTGGCTCGCTGCGCTGCTCGACGCCGTGGGCGTCACGCGTGCGTTCGTCGCCGGTCACAGCATGGGCTCGCTGATCGCGCTCGACTTCGCCGGCCGCTATCCGCAGCGCGCAACGCATCTTGCGCTGCTCGCCACCGCGCTGCCGATGACGGTCTCCGACGCGCTGCTCGACGCCGCGCTCAATCGCGAGCCCGAGGCAATCGCCATGGTCAACCAGTGGTCACATTCGACGCTCGCCGCGAAGCCCTCGTGCCCCGGCCCCGGTTTCTGGCTGCACGGCATGAACCAGCGGCTGATGGAGCACGTGTCCGCCGGGGGCGAGCCGCATCTGTTCCACACCGACTTCACCGCCTGCCATACCTATGCGGACGGCCACGCTCGCGCGGCGCAGGTGCGTTGCGCCACGCGCCTGATCGTTGGCCGGCGCGATGCGATGACGCCGCCGCGCGCGGCGAAAGCGCTTGCCGATGCGCTCGCGCAGGCGGGCACGCCGGTCGACACCGTCACGCTCGATGCGGGCCACGCGTTGATGACCGAGCAACCCGACGCGACGCTCGATGCGCTCTATGGCTTCGCTTCGCGGCCGCCGCACGAAGCGCGCTGATGGGGCGCGCGATGGCCGCTCGCCGCGCGCCTCGGTGCTCCGCGGGCGGCCGTCGGGAATGCCGTTGCGAATCGCCACCGAATCACTGCCGAACGACCACGATACCCACGCCGAACCCGCCGCGCCATCTGCCGAATGGCCAGGTTGCGCCAGGCAGGCGATCGCCGGAGAATGATTGAAGCTGTCTTTTTCAGCCTCCGGAGGCCGTCATGGCTCATACAGCACATACCGATCACTTCGCGAACTTCGCGGAGTTTTATCCGTACTACCTGAGCGAGCATCGCAATCTCGTGTCGCGGCGGCTGCATTTCGTCGGCTCGCTCGGCGTCATTGGCTGCCTCGCGATGGCGCTCGCCACCGGCGACTGGCTATGGTTGCCGGCGGCCGTGGTGTGCGGCTACGGCTTCGCGTGGGTCGGCCATTTCTTCTTCGAAAAGAACCGGCCTGCCACCTTCCGTCATCCGTTTTACAGCCTGATGGGCGACTGGGTGATGTTCAAGGACATCTGCGTGGGGAAGATTTCGTTGTAGTTTTATCGGGGCGGCTCGAAGTCTGGCCGCCCTATCACGCCGCCTGGTGCGGCATCGAAGCCGCCGCGCGCTCGCCATCGCCGGGTCGCGCCGCCCGTGCCGCCGCGCGCGAGGCGAGCAACGCGGCGAGCGTCACCTTCAGCTGGTCGTTGTCGAGCGCGGCGAGCAGCATGCCGCCGTCCACGCGTGTGGAGTCGAGTTCGAGCTGATACGTAAGCTCCGCGCGGTCGATCACGAACAGGTCGTACAGCCGCTGCACGGTCACCTGCGCCGGGTTCGCGAGGAGCACGAAGTGCGGGCCGGTATGGTCCTCCTCCAGCCGCGCGATCCACTCGATCTCCTCGAGACGCTGCAACAGCATCAGCGTCGTATCCTTGTCGCGGCGAAGCATCCGGGCAAGCTCGGGCATCGTGTAGCCGCGTCTGCCGCCCTCACGCGCCTCGCACAGCCGCGCGAGCAATTCGAGCGAATCGAACAGATTGCTGCCATCGAACACAGGGCGGTGAAACTGACCGATGCGAATCGCCGGCAACGCCGATGCGATCATCGCGCCGGTCAGCGTGATGAACCAGCACAGGTACATCCACAACAGGAACAGCGGCACCGCGGCGAACGCGCCGTACACCGCCGTATAGGTCGGAATACGGCGCACGTAGTAGCCGAAGCCGCGCTTGGCGAGCTCGAACGCGACCGCGGCGATCACGCCGCCGACCACCGCGTCGCGCCATTCGACACGGCAGTTCGGCAGATAAACGTAAAGGATCGTGAACGCGAGCATCGTGAACGGCAGCGAGGCGCTCGCGAGCGCCCATTCGATCAGCGGTGTGATGCGCTGCGCGGCGCTAAACGACATCGATTGCGTGAACACATACGACGAGATGGACAGGCTCACGCCGATCAGGATCGGACCGAGCGTGATGATCGCCCAGTACACGAGAATGCGCTGCGCGACGGGCCGCGCCTTGCGCACGCGCCAGATCACATTGAACGCGGACTCGACGGTCATCATCGTCATCACCGCGGTGACGAACAGGATGATCATGCCGATCGTGGTCAGCCCTTTGGCCTTCGATGCGAACTGGTTCAGATACTTGAAGATCTGATCGTTCAGTTGCGCGGGCATCAGGTGGTCGGCAAGAAAAAACTGCAGAGACGCCTGGAACGAGCTGAAGATCGGAAACGCGGTGAACAGCGCAAACGCGACGGTGGCGAGCGGCACGAGCGCGAGCATCGTCGTGAACGTCAGGCTGCCCGCGACCTGCGGAATCCGGTCCTCGCCGATGCGTTGCGCCGCGAATTGCGCGAGCCGTTTGAGCGTGTCGAGATCGAAACGCACCCTAACCAACAAACCTGCCTCCTTGCTTGCTGAACCGTCAGACCGGGACTGCGGGAACTCCGCGCGGCGTTTGGCCGAAGCTGCTGGCCGAACGGCTATGAGCGGCCTGTGCAACTGACCGAACCCCTATAATACCCGTTCAATGATGAGGCCTATGAAAGACATTCTCGTGCTTTATTACAGCCGTCACGGCGCCACCCGCGAGCTCGCGCTGGCGATCGCGCACGGCGTCGACAGCGTCCCCGGCATGCAGGCGCGCGTGCGCACCGTGCCGGCGGTTTCCACGGTTTGCGAGGCGAGCGAGCCGGACATTCCCGCCGAAGGACCACCGTACGTCGAGCTGCGCGACCTCGAAGAATGCGCGGGCCTCGCGCTCGGTTCGCCGACCCGCTTCGGCAACATGGCTGCCGCGCTCAAATACTTTCTCGACGGCACCACGCCGCAGTGGCTATCCGGTGCACTGTCGGGCAAGCCGGCCTGCGTGTTCACGTCGACCGGCAGCCTGCACGGCGGCCAGGAATCCACGCTGCTGTCGATGATGCTGCCGCTGCTCCATCACGGCATGCTGATCGTCGGCATTCCATACACGGAGAGCGCGCTGTCCACCACGCAGACCGGCGGCACGCCGTACGGCGCGTCGCATTACGCGCGCGCGGGCACGACCGGCCATGGCATCTCCGCCGACGAACGGACGCTGGCGATTGCGCTTGGTGCGCGCGTTGGGCGCACGGCGGCGTCGATGTCCGAAAGGCCGTGAGCGTAAAGCCGTGAACGAACCGGATCCGCAACCCACCGAACGCGACGACGCCCGTCGTGACGCGCGTGGCGCTGAACTCGCGGCCACGAATTCCGGGGGCCACGCGAACGCGGCGCCCGCAAGCCTCGCGGCCAACGCGTCGGCATCTACAATCGTCGTGCCCGTGCAACCCAAAGCTGCCGCTGCGCTCGTCGCCGCTTTCACACTGGTCTCGATGATCGTGCTTGCCGTCGCATGGGAATGGTGGCTCGCGCCGTTGCGCTCTGGCGGCTCGCTGCTCGTGCTGAAAGCGTTGCCGCTACTCTGCGCGTTGCCGGGCGTGTGGCGACGTCGGCTTTACACGATGCAATGGGCGTCGATGCTGATCCTGCTGTATTTCGCCGAAGGCGTCGTGCGTGGCTGGAGCGATCATGGCTTGAGCGCGCGGCTCGGCTGGCTTCAAGCGGCGCTCGCCATGATCTTCTTCACCTGCGCACTCGCGTATGTCGGACCGTTCAAGCGCGCGGCGAAACGAGCTGCGAAACAGGCTGCAAAGCAGGCTGCAAAGCAAGCCGCCAGCGAACCGATCCCGCCCGCCTGACGCCCAGGCCCCAACACCGTCAACCGATCCACATGACCCACACCGCTTTTCTCGCCGCCTGCCGCGACGCCATCGGCGCGACTTACGTACTGACGGATTCGCACGACACCGCTCCCTTTCTGACCGACTGGCGCCGCCGCTACACCGGCGCGGCCTGCGCGGTGCTGTGCCCGGCCACGTCCGCGGAAGCCGCCGCGCTCGTCAGGCTCGCGGTCGAACATTGCGTCGCGCTGGTGCCGCAGGGCGGCAACACCGGCCTCGCGGGCGGCGCGACACCCGACGCGAGCGGCGCGCAGGCGGTCATCAGCCTGCGCCGCCTGAATCGCGTGCGCGACATCGATCCGCACAACAACACGATCACGGTCGAAGCCGGCGTGATCCTCGCCGACGTGCAGAAGCACGCCGAAGCGGCCGGGCGTCTGTTTGCGCTGAGCCTCGCCGCCGAAGGCAGCTGCACGATCGGCGGCAATCTGTCGACCAACGCGGGCGGCACCGGCGTGCTGCGCTATGGCAACACGCGCGAGCTATGTCTCGGCCTCGAAGTGGTGACGCCGCAAGGCGAACTGTGGGACGGCCTGCGCGGGCTGCGCAAGGACAACACCGGCTACGATCTGCGCGACCTGTTCATCGGCGCGGAAGGCACGCTGGGCCTGATCACCGCGGCGGTGCTCAAGCTGCATCCGCAGCCGGCCGCGCGCGTCACCGCGCTCGCCGCGCTCGCGTCGCCGCATGCGGCGCTCGATTTTCTCGCGCTCACGCAACGCGTCGCCGGGCCGCTCCTGACCGGCTTCGAACTGATGTCGGATTTCTGCCTGCGCCTCGTCGGCCGGCATTTCGAGCAGATGCGTTATCCGTTCGCCGAACCGCATGCGCAGGTCGTGCTGCTCGAACTGTCGGACAGCGAAAGCGAAGTGCACGCGCGCACGCTGTTCGAGGGGCTGATGGAAACCGCGCTCGAACAAGGTCTCGTGGAAGACGCCGTGGTGGCGGAAAACCTCGCGCAGTCTCGCGCGTTCTGGAATCTGCGCGAGCACATTCCGCTCGCCCAGGCCGAGGAAGGCCTGAACATCAAGCACGACATCGCGGTGCCGATTTCACGCATCGGCCACTTCATCGAAACGACCGATGCGGCAATCGCGCAAGCCGCGCCGGGCGCGCGCATGGTCACGTTCGGCCATCTCGGCGACGGCAATCTGCACTACAACGTGCAGGCGCCCGAGGGCGTCGATGCGAAGGCGTTTCTGCGGCAGTACCAGAGCCCGATCAACCGGATCGTCTACGACAGCGTCGATGCGCATCGCGGCAGCATCAGCGCGGAACACGGACTCGGCCAGTTGAAGATCGACGAAGCCGCCCGCTACAAGCAGGACGTCGAGGTGCGGATGATGCGCGCGATCAAGCAGGCGCTCGATCCGCTCAACCTGATGAATCCGGGCAAGGTGCTACGCTAATATCTGAAGCCTGCGCGATCCGGCGCGCAGGCGTTTTGCAGGAGTCGCGTCCGTGAAGATTCGCGTGCTGTCCGATCTGCATCTGGAAAACGACGAGCCTGAACTGATCCCGCATGCGCAGGCGGATCTCGTGGTGCTGGCGGGCGACATCCACAATCATGCGGCCGGCCCGCGCTGGGCCGCGCAGGCGTTCGACGACGCGGTGCCGGTCGTCTACGTGCCGGGCAATCACGAGTACTACGACGGTGAATTCGGCGCGCTGGAGAGCGCGATGCTCGACGCGGCCGCGCAGGTCGACAACGTGCATCTGCTGAACAACGCCGCGCTGGTCGACAGCCAGGGCCGCTGGCGCGTGCTCGGCACGACGTTGTGGACCGACTTCGCGCTGTACGGCGCGACACCGGATGCAATCGAGGAATCGATCGTCGCCGCGCGCCGGGTCATGCTCGACTATCGCGGGCTGATCCAGATGAACTGGCCGCACGACCCGCGCGACGCCGCGCGCGACTTCACGCCCGCCGATTCGCTCGCGCTGCACCAGCATGCGCGCGCGTGGCTCGAAAGCGAGCTTGCCAAACCGTTCGCCGGCCAAACGATCGTGGTCACGCATCACGCGCCGCATCGGCTGAGCCTGGCCGGGCGTTTTGCCGAAGACCGCGTGTCGGCGGGCTTCGTCAACCATCTGCCCGAGCTCGTGCGCGCGCCTGTCGCGTTGTGGATTCATGGCCACACGCATACGTCGTTCGACTACGTGGTGGACGGCACCCGCGTCGTGTGCAATCCGCGCGGCTATTTCGACCGGCGCACGCGCCAGTGGGAAAATCCGCTGTTTGCGTGGGACAAGGTCGTCGAGATCTAGCGGGTGCGGGCCTCTTGCATCAGATCAACCCGCCGCCGCTCACCGCTCACCGCTCGCGCCGC
Source organism: Paraburkholderia sp. HC6.4b (assembly GCF_014200875.1). Classification (NCBI taxonomy): domain Bacteria; kingdom Pseudomonadati; phylum Pseudomonadota; class Betaproteobacteria; order Burkholderiales; family Burkholderiaceae; genus Paraburkholderia; species Paraburkholderia sp. HC6.4b. The sequence continues at coordinate 22,145 of NZ_JACHDC010000019.1, read as the reverse complement.
GGCGCATCCTGTGACTCGACCTCGACCGGCACGAGCTGCGGCTGCTGTTCGCGCATGCGGCGCAGCAGATCGCGCGAGGCGGCGACGCCGATCAGTCCAAACATGACGGCCAAGCCGATCATCAGGTGCGTATCCATGGATGTGTCGTCCTTCAGTGGTTACGAGGCGCCGAACGGCGGCGAATCCAGCGCGTCCGCCCAGAGCGGCGACGCGTGAACGACACGTTAACAAATCGGCTGCGCGGCAGAAGTAAAGAAATGTTGCGGCGCGGCGCGTGTGTAACAGGCTGTCACGCCGCGTACCCACTCCGCGTGCCGCACTCCGCGTGCCGCACTCCGCGTGCCGCTCGAACGTCAATGCATGACAAGCAGATCGGTCAGGTCCGCGCGAACTGCCGCAACTCCTCCTGATCCGCCGCCAGCGTCGAAGGCAACTCGTCGCGCAGGAATTCGACCCACGTGCGGATCTTCGCATCGAGATACTGCCGCGACGGATACAGCGCATACAGATTCATCTGCTGCGACGTGTACCCGGGCATCAGCCACACCAGTTCGCCGCTGCGCAAACGGCTGATCGCCGAGTAGATCGGAATCAGCGCTACGCCCATGCCCTGGGCGACGGCCACGACCATCGCCTCGGCCACGTTCACCTGAAACGTCGCCGCGCCGAGCGAGACCACTTCCTCGCCGTGCGGGCCGTCGAAGGTCCATTTGTCCGGCGGATTTACCGGCGTCACCATCTGCAGGCAGACGTGCTGCGCGAGGTCCGCAGGCGTTTGCGGCACGCCGCGCCGTTCGAGGTACGCCGGCGACGCGCACGCAATGCTGAACGCGCTGCCAAGGCGCTGCGACACGAGCCCCGAATCCGGCAGGCCGGTCGCGAGCGTCAGCGACACGTCGAAGCCTTCGTCGAGCAGATCGGGCATGCGCTGCGCGAGCGTCAGTTCGATATGCACGTCCGGGTAGCGCTGCTGGTAACGGCCTACGGCCGGCACCACGTAGTGCTGGCCGAAGCTCGTCATCGCGTGAACCTTCAGCTTGCCGGACGGACGCGCGTGCGCGTCGCTCGCCTCGGCCTCCGCCTGATCCACGTACGCGAGAATCTGCTCGCAGCGCTGCAGATAGCGCTCGCCAGCTTCGGTCAGCGCGATGCGGCGCGTGGTCCGGTTCAAAAGCCGTGTGCGCAGATGCGCTTCCAGATCGGAAACCGCGCGCGACGCGTAGGCCGTCGTCGTATTCAGATGCTGTGCGGCGCCCGTGAAGCTGCCCGCTTCGACGACGCGGACGAAAACGCGCATGTTTTGAAGCGTGTCCATACCTATCCTCAGAAATCGGCATCGATTGTTACACGATCAGCAATGGCGATTGTCTCATGTCTGGTAAAAATGCCTTGCATCTTTACCGGTTATTCCGCAATCGATCAAAAAATATAATTGCGCACAAGCTTCTATAGTCAAATTTGGAGGAAATCGTGCAGTCTCCGGTACGCAAAGGGATCGCCGCGGCCGCGGTTCTTACGATCCTATTAACAATCGCCGGATGCGCAAGTACCGGAGGCGTCGCGCCGCAAACGCACACGATCAATCCTGCGTCGCTCGATGCGGGCAACGCAATCCGCGCCGCCAACGCCGACGCGCAGTGGCCCGCCGCCGACTGGTGGCGCGCCTATGACGATCCGCAGCTGGACCGGTGGATCGCGGACGCGCAAGCCGGCAATCCCAGTCTCGCGGTCGCCCAGGCGCGCGTGCGTGAGGCGGCGTCGATGGCCGGCGTCGCGCGCGCGGCGCTCGCGCCGCAAGTCAACGGCAGCCTGTCGATCCAGCGCCAGCAGTGGGCCGACAACGTGTTCTACGGCCCGGGCCCGCTCGCCGGCGAGCAGTCGTGGAACAACACCGGCACGCTCGGCCTCGCCTATCACCTCGACTTCTGGGGCAAGGACAAGAACGCCGCCGAGCGCGCGCTCGACCTCGCGCACGCCAGCGCCGCCGACGCGCGCGCCGCGCAGCTCGAACTGCAGGCGAACGTCGTGCGCACCTATATCGAGATGTCGCTGAACTACGCGTTGCTCGACATCGCGAAGGCCACGCTGCAGCAACAGCAGCAGATCGTCGACCTCGCGAACCGGCGCCTGAAGGGCGGCATCGGCACGCAGCTCGAAGTGAGCCAGGCCGAGACGCCGATGCCCGAGTACGAGCGCCAGATCGACGCGATCGAGGAGAAGATCGCGCTCGGCCGCAATCAGTTGGCCGCGCTCGCGGGCAAGGGCCCGGGCGCCGGCGACGCGATCCAGCGCCCGGCGCTGTCGCTCGCCGCGCCCGCCGGCCTGCCGGCCGCGCTGCCCGCGGATCTGATCGGCCACCGGCCGGACGTGGTCGCGGCACGCTGGACGGTCGCCGCGCAGGCGCGCGGCATCGACGTCGCCAAGGCCGGGTTCTATCCGGACATCAACCTGCTCGCGTCGATCGGCGGCTATGCGGCGATGGGGCCGCTGTTCCAGTTTCTGAAGAGTCCGTCGCATAGCTGGAGCGTGGGTCCCGCGCTGACGCTGCCGATCTTCGACGGCGGCCGGCTGCGCTCGCAGCTCGGCGCGGCGTCGGCGGGCTACGACGAGGCCATCGAGCGCTACAACCAGTCGATCGTGGGCGCGCTGAAGGACATCTCCGACCAGGTGATCCGCATCCGTTCGCTGACCACCCAGGCCGACGACGCCGACCGCTCGGTCGCCGCCGCGCGCAGGAACTACGAGCTGTCGCGCGAAGGCTACCGGCGCGGCTTGACCGACTATCTGAACGTGCTGGTCGCGCAAAACCAGTTGCTGCGCGCGCAGGAAGGTGTCGCCAAAGTGCAGGCCGAGTGGCTCGGCGCGCATGCGTCGTTGATGACGGCGCTCGGCGGCGGTCTCGACGATCCGGCCAACGGTCCGCGGGATAACGAAACGTTGCCGGCGCATGGCAAGGGCAGCGGCGAGAGCAAGAGCGGCGCGGCGAGTAGCGACACGGCAACAGCGGATGCGGATGCAGATGCGAACGCCAACGCAAAGACCAACGCGGCCATCACCTCTGCCACCACCGCCTCGCGCGCCCCGAACGCGCCCGCGTCCGAGTAAGGAAGGCCATGTCCTCCTCGCCCTCCCCGTCGAGCGCGCGCCCCGCCTCGTTCGCCGCGCTCTCCGAAGCCGCCGCCCACTGGGCGCGCACCGACGGCCTCGTATGGATCTATCTGTTCAAGTCGCTCGCCGCGTGCTTCCTCGCGCTCGGCATCGCGATGAAGCTCGATCTGCCGCAGCCGCGCACCGCGATGACCACCGTGTTCATCGTGATGCAGCCGCAAAGCGGCGCAGTGTTCGCGAAGAGCTTCTATCGGATCTGCGGCACGCTGGTCGGTCTCGTCGTGATGCTCGCGCTGATCGGACTGTTCGCGCAGCAGCCCGAGCTCTTCCTCGTCACGACCGCGATCTGGGTCGGCATCTGCACCGCCGGCGCCGCGCGCAATCGCAACTTCCGTTCGTACGGCTTCGTGCTGGCGGGCTACACGGCCGCGCTGATCGGCATCCCCGCTTCGCAGCATCCGGACGGCGCGTTCCTGAGCGCGCTCACGCGGGTCGCGGAAGTGGTGATCGGCATCATCTGCGCGGGCGCGGTCAGCGGCCTCGTGTTTCCGCAGTTCGCCGGCCTGCAGATGCGCAGCACCGTGCGCGCGCGCTTCTCGGCGTTCGTCGAGTACGTGTCGGCGTCGCTTGCCGGGCGCAACGACCGCGCCCAGATCGAGGCGACCAATGCGCGCTTCGTCGCCGACATCGTCGGCTTCGAGGCCGCGCGCAGCATCGCCGTGTTCGAAGGCCCCGATTCGAGGATGCGCGGCGGGCGCCTCGCGCGTCTGAACAGCGAGTTCATGACCGCGTCGACGCGCTTTCACGCGCTGCATCAGCTGATGAACCGTCTGCGCGACAGCGGCACGCACGGCGCGGCGATCGCGATCGCCGCGCTCGAACCGTACTTCAAGGAGATCGCGCCGTTGCTCGCGAAGTCGGGCGAGCCGGTGCTGAGCGCGGCCGACGCCGCGCACGCAGCGGCCCAGCTCGACACCTACAGAAGCGAGTTGCCCAAACGCGTGCGCGCGACGCGCGACGAACTCGAAACGCACCCCGACGCGCCGCTGCTCGATTTCGACACGGGCGCCGAGCTGCTGTACCGCTTCATCGACGACCTGCATGCGTACGCGGCGACCTACGCGTCGCTCGCCGTCGATAAGCACGCGCGCGAACGCTGGATCGAGCGCTACGAGCCGAAAACCAACGCGATCGCGGCCGGCGTCGCGGGCCTGCGCGCGGCCATCGTGATGATGGTGCTCGGGGCGTTCTGGATCGCCACCGCGTGGCCGAGCGGCTCGACGTTGACGCTGGTCGCAGCGACCGTGTGCGCGCTCGCGTCGGCGTCGCCGGATCCGAAGCGCACCGCGTTCAAGATGGCCGGCGGCACGGTGCTCGCGACGCTGATGGGCATGATCGCGGTGTTCGGCGTGTATCCGCACATCGACGGCTTCGTGATGCTGTGCGTCGCGCTCGCGCCGTTCCTGCTGCTCGGCGTGTTGATGACCACGCGTGCGACGCTCGCGGGCTACGGCGTCGGCTACTGCATCTTCTTCTGCTTCCTCGCCGGCCCCGACAACGTGATTCACTACGACCCGAGTGCGTTCATGAACGACGCGCTCGCGCTGGTGCTGTCGATGCTGGTGTCGTCGATCGCGTTCGCGGTGCTGCTGCCGCCGTCGACGCCGTGGCTGCGCAACCGTCTGCTCGTCGACCTGCGCCGCCAGGTGGTGCTGGCCGGCCGCGCGGGTCTGGCACGCGTGCGCTCGCGCTTCGAAAGCGGCGCGCGCGATCTGATGTTCCAGATCGACGCGCTGTCGCAGAACGAGCCCGAAACGAAGCGCGACACGCTGCGCTGGCTGTTTTCGGTGTTGGAGGTCGGCAACGCGGTGATCGACCTGCGCCGCGAAATCGCGACGCTGCCCAACGAGCCGCGCTACCACAAAGCGGCACCGTGGCGCGTCGCGCTGCGCGCGCTGCGCGATGCGCTCGCGGCGCTGTTCGAGCGGCCGCGGCAGCAGCACTTCGCGCGCGCGCTCGCGGCGACCGCCGATGCGATCGCGCAAGTGCAGCAGCTGATGGCCGGCTTCACGCCATCGCGTGAAGAACGCCATCAGCTGCTGCGCATCCTCAGTCAACTGCATTTCATCCGTACCGCGCTGCTCGATCCGCAGTCGCCGCTTGCCTCGGCGATCGGCGCGCGCGCGGACGCATCAGAAGAAGAAGAAGGAGTTCCTCATGCCGCGTGATATCGCCGTGCTCGATGCCTATGTGCCGGCCATTGTGCTGCTGTTCATCGCGGGCGCCGCGCTGACCTGGCTCGTCGATCGCGTGATCGCCTATACGGGCCTGTATCGCGTGGTGTGGCACCCCTCCCTGTTCCGGGCCAGCTTGCTCGTGTCCGTGTGCGGCCTTCTCGGCCTCGCCGTTTATCGTTGATCAGAGTCGAAACATGACCATCCGAAATCTTGTGGGCTTCATCGCGACAGCCGTCATTTTCATCGTCGCGATCGTGATTGGCCGCGTGCTGTGGGTCCATTACATGGACGAACCGTGGACCCGCGACGGCCGCGTGCGCGCCGAGATCGTCAACGTCGCGCCGGACGTGTCGGGCGCGATCGTCGATCTGCCGGTCAAGGACAACCAGTTCGTGAAGAAGGGCGACCTGCTGATGCAGATCGATCCGTCGCATTACCAGATCGCGGTCGAGCAGGCGCAGGCCGCCGTTGCCGCGCGCAAGGCCGAATTGCAGATGAAGCGCGACGACGCGCAACGGCGTGCCGACATGGATTCGCAGGTGGTGTCGAAGGAAAGCCGCGAAAACGCGACGCATACCGCGTCCGCCGCCGATGCCGCCTATCAGCAGGCACTCGCCGCGCTCGACGCCGCGAAGCTGAACCTCGAACGCACGCGCGTGGTGTCGCCGGTCGACGGCTACGTGACGAACCTGTCCGTGTTCCGCGGCGACTATGCGAGCGCCGGCGCGGCGAAGCTCGCGATCGTCGATAGTCACTCGTTCTGGGTGTATGGCTACTTCGAGGAAACCAAGCTGCCGCATGTGCGCGTCGGCGATCAGGCCGAAGTGCGGCTGATGAGCGGCGGCACGCTGCAAGGCCACGTGGAGAGCATCTCGCGCGGCATCTACGACCGCGACAATCCGCAGAGCCACGAGCTGCTCGCGGACGTGAATCCGACCTTCAACTGGGTGCGCCTCGCGCAGCGCGTGCCGGTGCGCGTGCGGATCGACTCGGTGCCGCCCGACGTGATGCTGGCGGCGGGCACGACCTGCACGGTGGTGGTGCGGCCGGGGACGGGCTCCGGCTCCTCGTCGGCCAACGCGAGCTGACGCCCGCGCCGCCTTTTATAGCCTGAACTGCCCCACCATCGCCTTCAGCCCGCGCGCCTGATCGTCGAGCGAGCGGGCCGCGGCGGTGGCCTCCTCCACCAGCGCGGCGTTCTGCTGCGTGCCCGGAGCCTATCCGCCTTTTCGTGTGCGAGTCGGTTTAAAAAATCCTACCCCCTCGCCAGCGTGAAGCGCTCGCCAAACAGGATGACAAACTGGTTCATTGCGGACTTCCAGTCGAAGGTTGCCCTTTCGGTCTCTGTGTCAAGGCAGCGGATGCTTGCTGTCATCGAGCCGTCGCGGAGGATTGGCTCCCCAACGTGCTTTTATCTGTTCCGGAGTCTCCGGAGGCCATTTCACGCCCATCTTGATGATGCGGTCCCGAATCTCGATTAGCTTTTTGTAGGTCGGGGAATTGGGCGCGAAGGTATTAATGTCATCCCATATCCCTAGTGGGAATGACTCGCCATTAATGTTGTAGGTGTTGGGGTTTGCCCCATGGTCCAGCAAGTAGTCAATTTGATCTAGCGCGCGATTTGCCAGCGCTTGATACAGCACTGAATTACGTAACGAATCGCGCCGGTTCACATCCGCGCCACGTTCCACCAGCAGCCTGAGCGAACCAGATGTCGACTCTCTTGCAACAAAGAAAATGATGGGTCTGCGGCCCTCGATCATGGTGTTGGGGTCAACCCCACCGTCCAGCATCGCGCGCAGGAATTCCGGATGGGAGCTGTTGAGCATGACCCCGAGGGGGCTGCCATAATCCGGTACTTCCTGCAAGGAATCGGCCCCGGCCCTCACCACCTCCGACGCAACCGCAAGCCGGTGCGGGTCGCGCTGCAACGCCTCCTGAAAGGCAAAAAACAGCATCGTCATGTTCTTGCGCCCAGGCGTCTTCAGGTCTGTCTTCGGGGCCAGTCGCCGGACCTGCTCCATATCACCTCGCTCGATGGCCTGCGCCAGTTCGAGTTGCGGGTCGCTAAAAAAATCAGTGGCGGGAAATTTTTTCATTGCATGAACCACAGGGGATAGCGCCAGTAACAGCACCGGCACGATAAGAATTCGGCTGAGTGTTTTCATCGCTTCTTGCCTGAAAAACAAAACCCCACGCTCCGAAAAACGTGGGGTTGGTCAGCAGTCTGAGGGCTACCCGGATGTAGCACTTTCGGTCTCGGCTTCAAGGCAGCGGAAGCTTGCTGTCATCGAGCCGTCGCGGAGGATTGGCTCCCCAACGTGCTTTTATCTGTTCCGGAGTCTCCGGAGGCCATTTCACGCCCATCCTGATGATGCGGTCTCGGATTTCGACCAGTTTGACACCTGATTCAGAGGTGGAGCCTATATGTTCTATCTGCGATTCCAATTGTCTTGGGAATGAGATTCCATTGATGTTGTAAGTGTTGGGGTTGGCTCCGTGATCGAGAAGGTAATTGACTGCCCCGGTGTCGTAGCCAGTTAGCGCTTCGTAGAGAGATGTGTTGCGCAATGAATCGCGCCGGTTCACATCCGCGCCACGCTCCACCAGCAACTTGAGCGAGCCCAATTTACGATCGCTTGCAACATCAAAAATTATCGGGGTGCCTTCTGATATCAAATTTGGATCAACACCGCCGTCCAGCATCGCACGCAGGAATTCCGGGTGCGAGCTGTTGAGCCCGACCCCGAGCGGATCGCCAAAATTCGGCACTTCCTGCAAGGGATCGGCTCCGGCCTTCACCACCTCCGACATAACCGCAAGCCGATGCGGGTCGCGCTGCAACGCCTCCTGAAACGCAAAAAACAGCATCGTCATGTTCTTGCGTCCGGGCGTGTTCAGGTCTGTCTCCGGTGCCAGTCGACGGACCTGCTCCATGTCGCCTCGCTCGATGGCCTGCGCCAGTTCGAGTTGCGGGCCGCTAAAAAAATCAGTGGCGGGAAATTTTTTCATTGCATGAACCACAGGGGATAGCGCCAGTAATAGCACCGGCACGACAAGAATTCCGCTGAGTGTTTTCATCGCTTTCAGCCACGTTATTCAAGGCAGCGGAAGCTTGCTGTCATCGAGCCAACGTGGTGCGTTTGCCCCCCAGCGCGCCCGTATCTGTGCCGGTGTCTTCGGGGGCCATTTCACGCCCATCCTGATGATGCGATCCCGAATCTCGATTAGCTTCATGTAGGTCGGAGAATTGGGCGCGGATGCGTTATCGGCAATGCGCGTTGATAGCGCCTGAGGAAACGACAGGCCTTTGATATCGTAGGTGTCGGGGTTCGCCCCATGATCCAGCAAGTAGTCAATTTGATCTAGTGCGCGATTTGCCAGCGCCTCATACAGCACTGAATTACGCAACGAATCGCGCCGGTTCACATCCGCGCCACGCTCCACCAGCAGCTTGAGTGAGCCAGATGTCGACTCTCCTGCAACAAAGAAAATTAATGGATCTCCCTTGTAGACCAGATTAGGATCAACGCCCCCGTCCAGCATCGCGCGCAGGAATTCCGGGTGGGAGCTGTTGAGCACGACCCCGAGGGGGCTGCCAAAATCCGGTACGGCCTGCAAGGGATCGGCCCCGGCCCTCACCACCTCCGACGCAACCGCAAGCCGATGCGGGTCGCGCTGCAACGCCTCCTGAAAGGCAAAAAACAGCATCGTCATGTTCTTGCGTCCGGGCGTGTTCAGGTCCGTCTTCGGTGCCAGCCGCCGGACCTGCTCCATGTCACCTCGCTCGATGGCCTGCGCCAGTTCGAGTTGCGGGCCGCTAAAAAAATCAGTGGCGGGAAATTTTTTCATTGCATGAACCACAGGGGACAGCGCCAGTAACAGCACCGGCACGATAAGGATTCGGCTGAGTGTTTTCATCGCTTCTTGCCTGAAAAAACAAAACCCCACGCTCCGAAAAACGTGGGGTTGGTCAGCAGTCTGAGGGCTACCCGGATGTAGCTCTTCCGGTTTCTGCCTCAAGGTAGCGGAAGCTTGCTGTCATCGAGCCGTCGCGGAGGATTGGCTCCCCAAAGTGCTTTTATCTGTTCCGGAGTCTCCGGAGGCCATTTCACGCCCATCTTGATGATGCGGTCCCGGATTTCGACCAGCTTCATGTAGGCTGGTGAATCAGGCGCGGAGGCGTTTCTGTTGATGTCATGTGAAAGCGCGAATGGGAACGATACTCCGTTGATGTTGTAAGTAGACGGGTTTGCGCCGTGATCGAGAAGGTAGTCAATCTGGTCGAGTGCGTTGTTCATCAATGCTTCAAATAGCACTGAATTACGCAACGAATCGCGCCGGTTCACATCTGCGCCACGCTCCACCAGCAGCCTGAGCGAACCAGATGTCGACTCCTTTGCAACATCAAAAATTATCGGGGTGCCTTCTGAAATCAAGTTTGGATCAACACCGCCGTCTAGCATCGCACGCAGGAATTCCGGGTGCGAGCTGTTGAGCACGACCCCGAGCGGATCGCCAAAATTCGGCACTTCCTGCAAGGAATCGGCCCCCGCCCTCACCACCTCCGACGCAACCGCAAGCCGATGCGGGTCGCGCTGCAACGCCTCCTGAAACGCAAAAAACAGCATCGTCATGTTCTTGCGTCCGGGCGTGTTCAGGTCTGTCTTCGGGGCCAATCGCCGGACCTGCTCCATATCACCTCGCTCGATGGCCTGCGCCAGTTCGAGTTGCGGGCCGCTAAAAAAATCAGTGGCGGGAAATTTTTTCATTGCATGAACTACAGGGGATAGCGCCAGTAACAGCACCGGCACGATAAGAATTCGGCTGAGTGTTTTCATCGCTTTCAGCCCCGTTATGACAGTGTTTCAAGTACGGAGATGTCCTCCGCCTTCTGCTGCTCGATGCCGTCTATTGCCTGCCTGATGAAGTGCCGCGACACCGGCGATCCGCTGCCGGGCAGGGGATAGGCAGTACCGGCTGCACCGGGTAGGGGCGTCCACGTCTGTGCCACGGTCAGAATGTCGCCGTTCACATGGTATGCATTGATGTTCGATGGCGTGACCTGGCCGCCGTAATGCTGGACCGTCTTCGGGTGCAGGCCCGCTGCATTGAAGCTCCAGCAGTCCTTGCCGCTGGCGACGGATGCAGCCGAACACAGGCCACCGCCTAACGAGTGACCTGTTATGTCGATAGGTTCTGCTGAGAAGGCTAATTTTTTGCCTGTATTGACAGCCCTCTCGTAATAGGGCGATTCCCTATCCACGCTTTGGCTAAAGTTGTTCGACCAGTCGGCCAGGCTCGTCATTTCGGTTCCCTTGAAGGCGAGGGTGGGCTTCATATCGTCGCCGAAGACATGACGATCGGGTTCGTATAGCTGCGCTCCAAAATTGGAACCCTTGATTTTCAGGTCTTTCGGCTTCAAGCCATACCAATCCAGAAATTCCATATCCCCGCTGCGGTTCGTCCACCCTTCGGGCACCGGCCTGGACGGCTCGTAGACATGATCGGAGAGTCTGGCCTTCTCCACCGCGACATTGTTGCGCGCAAGCCGTTCAGCCGCTGCCCGCACGCGCCCGGACATGGTCGCATTGCCCGCCGCAATCAGCGCCTTGCGCGTCTGCCACCGCTGCGCCTTGGTCAGTGCCTGTGGTATCTCGATGCGCGGCGGTGTCGCCCGGGCTGCGCGCGCAGCGTTCAGCTGCGTTTGCCAGGTGGCCGGATCATACTGGACGGACAGCACAGGTTCACCGTCCGGGTGACTGCCGGTCCTCCCTTCGGGATTCATTAACGGCGTGCCGCTGTACGGTGACGGAAACAGGCCATTACGCGGACCTTTAACGGCAAGCAGTTTGCCCCGGCGCATCTCTTCGAACAGAGCAACGATGACCCGCCAGCCATCGGTGTCAGGGTTCCGGTCCCGTACATCATGAAAAAACAGCCAGTGACTGTCGATGAGATTCCTGACCAGCTTCCGGTCCTCCTCCCACTTTCCGCGATTCAGTGTGGCGATAGCAAGAAATTCCCGGGTCTCCGCCCTGGCTCTCTGAAGGTCTGCGGCCTTGCCGAGGCACGCTTTATAGTGCCATTCGTCGCAGATGACGTAACAGGTACCCGGTGGCCGCTGGCAGAAAAGCTCCAGGGAGTGCATCTCAAATACGGACAGGGACATAGGTGTGTCGATGGTCTATCTGAAGTCGCTGCCGGGGTGACAGCAGTCAGATAATTACCGTGCGACAGGCAGTCCGTACATGGGCGACGGCCCAAAATCTCCACAGCTTTCGATGAACCTGTCCGTGTTCCGCGGCGACTATGCGAGCGCGGGCGCGGCGAAGCTCGCGATCGTCGATAGTCACTCGTTCTGGGTGTATCGCTACTTCGAGGAAACCAAGCTGCCGCACGTGCGCGTCGGCGATCAGGCCGAAGTGCGGCTGATGAGCGGCGGCATGCTGAAAGGCCACGTGGAGAGCATCTCGCGCAGCATCTACGACCGCGACAATCCGCAAAGCCACGAACTGCTCGCGGACGTGAATCCGACCTTCAACTGGGTGCGCCTCGCGCAGCGCGTGCCAGTGCGCGTGAAGATCGACTCGGTACCCGCGGACGTGATGTTGGCGGCGGGCACGACCTGCACGGTAGTCGTGCGGCCGGGGACGGGCTCCGGCTCCTCGTTGGCCAACGCGAGCTGACGCCCGCGCCGCCTCTTATAGCCGGAACTGCCCCACCATCGCCTTCAGCCCGCGCGCCTGATCGTCGAGCGAGCGGGCCGCGGCGGTGGCCTCCTCCACCAGCGCGGCGTTCTGCTGCGTGCCCGAGTCCATCTGCGTGACCGCGAGACTGATCGCCTCGATACCGGCGCTCTGCTCGGACGACGCCGCCGAAATCTCGCCCATGATGTCGGTCACGCGCTTCACGGCCTTGACGACTTCGTCCATCGTCTGACCAGCGTCAGCAGCGAGCGTCGAGCCGTTGCCGACGCGCTCGACCGAAGTCTGGATCAAGCCCTTGATCTCCTTCGCGGCCGCCGCGCTGCGCTGCGCGAGATTGCGCACTTCCGCCGCGACGACCGAAAAGCCGCGCCCCTCCTCGCCCGCGCGCGCCGCCTCGACGGCCGCGTTCAACGCGAGGATGTTGGTCTGAAACGCGATCCCCTCGATCACGCCGATGATGTCGCCGATGCTGCGCGCGCTGTCGTTGATGTCGTTCATCGTCGCGACCACGCGGCTCACGACCGCGCCGCCCTGCTCGGCGATCGCCGACGCGTTGTTCGCGAGCGTGCTCGCCTGCTTTGCGTTGTCGGCGTTCTGACGCACCGTCGAGGTCAGTTGCTCCATGCTGCTCGCGGTGCGCTCGAGCGCAAGCGCCTGCTGCTCGGTACGCTGCGACAGATCGAGGTTGCCCATCGAAATCTGCGCGGACGCGGTCGCGATCGCATCGGCACTCGACGCGATGTCGGCAACCGTCGTCGCGAGTCCGCTTTGCATGTCGGACAGCGCGAACAGCATGCTCGCACGGTCCTTGCCGCCGAGCGCGATGCGATTCGACAGATCGCCCGCGGCGATGCGACGCGCGATCTCCTTCGCGTACGCGGGCTCGCCGCCGAGCTGCGCGGTGAGGCGCCGCACGACCCACGCGGCGATGCCGATCGCGAGCACGATCAGTGCGAACGTCATCACCGCGATCATCACGAACGACGAGTGATAGATGAAACCGGACGCGTCGATCGTCGCCTTCGCGGCGGTGCCGCGCTGCGCGACGAGTTCGTCGACGAGCTTTTCGAGCTTGCCGGTTTCGACGAGCAGCGACACGTCCTGCGTGCCGACCTGCCAGTTCATCTGCGACAGATCGAGCGGCTGCGCTTTCACGAGCGTGACGAAGTCGCGCAGGTGACCGCTCCATGCCGCGACCGCCGCGGTGAACGCCTTCTGCGCGCCGACCGCCTTCGCGTCCGACTTATCGACGTACTGCTGGAGCGTGCCCAGCTGCTCGTTGAGACCCGCGAGGCCGCGCTCGATGTCGGCCCCGAGTTCGTCGCGCTCCTTCGCGGTGGTCGCGGTCAGCAGCATCTTTTGCGCGCGGCTCGCGCGCAGCATGTGGCCGCGCGCTTCCTCGGCGGCGCGGCTCGCGACGTGGCCCTGGTCGTAGATCGATTGCGCGGACGCGTTCAGCCGGCCGATCTGCAGCAGCGAAAACACGCCGATCAGCAGCGTGCCGGCGAGCAGAATCGCAAACGCGATCCGCAGCGTCGCCTTGACCGACAGGCCGTTGAACTTCGTTGCCGCTGCGCTGTGTGCCACTGCTTTCATCATCCCCGTCCCCACATGTCGACGCGCCGGACGGTCGGTTCCGGCATCACCACTTATCTCTCCGGGTCTACGGCAGCCCGCCCCGCGATCTTGAATTTCGCTTGTGCAGGCCGGGGCGGGTCGTGCGCCGCTTGCCGTTCCCGGTTCCATGTTCGACGCGCCGCTTCGTGGGCCGCGCAATCGCGAGCGCTTTATACCGTGGCCAAAAACTCGCCAAAAAAAGTTTCTTCAGGCAAAGAGCTGACGATTCGTCGTTTCACCGCCGAATGAAAAGCCATCCGCCCCCTTGTCCGATTCGCGACAAAACTTGTCCTTACAATTCGCTTCGGCCACATTAAACTTCGGCTAGATATTCAAAACGCCGGTTGCCGCGACGAAACGCCGCAGTGCTTCGCGGAACGCGCCTACGAGGCGTGCTGCCCGCACCGGTTTTCGGTGCCGATCTTTCATTCCACCGTTTTCCCGATCTTTTTTTCTAGCGTATGGAAACGAGCCTCGATAAAAGCGCCCTTGCCGGCGCATCCGCCACGGGGGCGAGCGCGTCCCCGGCCGCCGCTGCGCCGGCGGCCGCCAAGGTCCAGCGCACGGTGTATTCCGTGCTCGGTGCGATCAGCTTTTCGCACCTGCTCAACGACATGATCCAGTCGCTGATCCTCGCCATCTACCCGATGTTCAAGGACAACTTCTCGTTGTCGTTCGGGCAGATCGGTCTGATCACGCTGACCTACCAGATCACCGCGTCGCTGCTGCAGCCGCTCGTCGGCAGCTATACCGACAAACATCCGAAGCCGTACTCGCTGCCGGTCGGCATGGGCTTCACGCTGACCGGGCTGCTGCTGATGTCGGTCGCGCCGAACTTCGGCGTGCTGCTGGTCGCCGCGGCGCTGGTCGGCTGCGGATCGTCGGTGTTCCATCCGGAGTCGTCGCGAGTCGCGCGGATGGCCTCGGGTGGCCGTCACGGTCTCGCGCAGTCGTTGTTCCAGGTCGGCGGCAATGCGGGTTCGTCACTCGGGCCGCTGCTCGCCGCGCTGATCGTGATTCCGCACGGGCAACGCAGCATCGCGTGGTTCTCGGCGGCGGCGCTCGTCGCGATCGTCGTGCTCACGCAGATCGGCCGCTGGTACAAGCGTCATCCGTCGGTCAGGAAGGCGCGCGGCCAGGGCGCGCATGTGACGCTGCCGCGTAACAAGATCATCCTGGCGATGAGCGTGCTGGTGTTGCTGGTGTTCTCCAAGTACTTCTATCTCGCCAGCATCAATAGCTATTTCACGTTCTATCTGATCGACAGGTTCCATCTGTCGGTGCAGGCCGCGCAGATCCATCTGTTCGTGTTCCTCGCGGCGGTCGCAGCGGGTACGGTGATCGGCGGGCCGATCGGCGACAGGATCGGGCGCAAGTACGTGATCTGGGTGTCGATTCTTGGCGTCGCGCCTTTTACGCTGCTGTTGCCGTATGCGAATCTGTTCTGGACTAGTGTGCTGACGGTTGTTATTGGGGTGGTGCTCGCCTCGGCGTTCTCGGCGATTCTTGTTTATGCGCAGGAGTTGATCCCCGGGAAGGTTGGGATGGTGGCTGGGTTGTTCTTTGGTTTTGCCTTTGGGCTTGGCGGCGTGGGCGCCGCGGTGCTTGGGGAACTCGCTGACGCTACCAGTATTGCGTTTGTTTATAAGGTTTGTTCGTTTTTGCCGTTGATTGGGGTGCTCACTGTTTTGTTGCCGGATGTTGAGGGGAAGCGGGTTAAAGGGTGAGCGCGTGCCGCGGGGTTGGGGCTTTTTCCTTATCGTGTGGTGTTGGCCTTTCCTTGCTGGCTTGTCGGTTTATTAGCGTTGCCCCCTGTGCGGGGCGGGGCTTTTTTCGTTGTTCTGGCTTTGTTGGCCTTTCCTTGTTGTCTTGTCGGTCTATTAGCGTTGCCCCTGTGCGGGGCGGGGCTTTTTTCGTTGTTCTGGCCTTGTTGGCCTTTCCTTGCTGACTTATCGGTCTATTAGCGTTGCCCCTGTGCGGGGCGGCACCTACTTTCTTTGCTGCTGCAAAGAAAGTAGGCAAAGAAGACAGCTCAAACCGCCAACTCCTAAGCGGGTTCCTCGGTCTGCATGAGGTAGTGGTGCATCTGGAATCCGTGCTCCCGCACATTCCGCGCTAGTGACAAGGCGGTCATTCTTCCGGCGGCGCTACGCGCGCCGAAACCCCGTTCAAAAACCACTGGTTGTTTCGGCGCATCGCCGAGGCACAGCCGAAGGCCCCCGCTGCGCGGGCAAAGCCGTTGGTTTCCCTGGCAGACCCGTCCGCGACGCACGTAGTGCGGAGGGGGAGGGATGACGGCTTTGTCACGAACGGCGGAATGTGCGGGGGCACGGATTCCAGATGCACCACTACCCCTTCCAAGCCAGGGGACCCGCTTAAGAGTTTGCGGTTTTAGCTGTCTTCTTTGCCTACTTTCTTTGCAGCAGCAAAGAAAGTAGGTGCCGCCCCGCACAGGGGCAACGCCAATAGACCGATAAGTCAGCAAGGAAAGGCCAACACCGCAAAGAGCACCACCCTCGCCTTAGCCCCGCATCCGCCTCCACAGCAAAAAACCCACCGCAATGACGATAACCGCAACACCGTCGACAACAGCCAGCACCGGCAAAGGATCGCTCCACTTGTCCATGTTCGTCGTGCGCGAATAATAGGGCTCGCCGCTTCCATACGCTTCGTCCAGGTTAATCACGTTAAACGCAGCAACCGCAACGACAAGGGCAAGCAGAACTACGCCAGCGAGAAAACGGGCGATGCTGGACTTGCGCATGTCAGTACCTGACCGTTAATGGAATGTAGCAATCTGGCGACGGCGTAGCCCCCTCCTTCAGGTCGCGCAGGCTGGAACGCCCGCTCTACCACGCTCATAAGCGTATCGATTGAACATGCAAGCCTCACCATCCTGGGGGAAAACGACCTGTCACGTTGATCGCCTCTACCCTACCTCGCGGTGCAGAAACAACAAATGGGCGACGGATGAAAGTGACGAACAACGACTTTCTTCTGTTGCCCTTCGCCCTTACGGCGAACCCGCTTGCCCCCCCTCCCGCCCGTGGCTATGCTTGTGCGCATAACCAGCGCCGCACCGGGCGCGCAATTTGCGATTCCGTTTCATCCAACCCCGTCCACTCCCGCCGCACGAGGATCGCCGCCGATGACCCGCTACCGCGATTTCCACCGCCGCTCGATCGACCACCCCGAAGCCTTCTGGCGCGAAGAAGCCCGGCGCATTCACTGGCACACGCCATTCGGCACCGTGCTCGACCGCTCGAAGCCGCCGTTCGCGCGCTGGTTCGTCGGCGGTCGCACGAACCTCTGCCATAACGCGGTCGACCGGCATCTGGCCGAACGCGCGCAGCAGAACGCGCTCGTCTACGTATCGACCGAAACCGGCATCGAGCGGCACTACACGTATGCCGATCTGTACGCCGAAATCAACCGGATGGCCGCCGTCATGCGCTCGCTCGGCGTGAAGCGCGGCGACGTCGTGCTGATCTATCTGCCGATGATCCCCGAGGCGCTGTTCGCGATGCTCGCCTGCGCGCGGCTCGGCGCGATCCACTCGGTCGTGTTCGGCGGCTTCGCGGCGCCGAACCTCGCCACGCGTATCGACGACGCGAAGCCCGTGCTGATCGTCACTGCGGACGCCGGCGCGCGCGGCGGCAAGGTGGTCGACTACACGCCGCTCGTCGACGAAGCGCTCGCGCGCGCCATGCACAAGACACCGCATGTGCTGCTGATCGACCGGCAGCTCGCGCCCGCGCGACTGAACGCACCCTACCTCGTCGCCTACGAGCCGCTGCGCGAACAGTTCTTCGACGCCCACGTCCCGTGCGAGTGGCTCGAATCGAACGAGCCGTCGTACGTGCTGTACACGTCGGGCACGACCGGCAAACCGAAGGGCGTGCAGCGGGATGTCGGCGGCTATGCGGTCGCGCTCGCGGCATCGATGGAATACATCTTCGAGGGCAAGCCCGGCGACACCATGTTCACCGCGTCCGACGTCGGCTGGGTGGTCGGCCACAGCTACATCGTGTACGCGCCGCTGATCGCGGGGCTGACCACCGTAATGTACGAAGGCACGCCGATTCGTCCGGACGGCGGCATCTGGTGGCGGCTCGTCGAACAGCACAAGATCAACCTGATGTTCACCGCGCCGACCGCGATACGCGTGCTGAAGAAGCAGGACCCGGCGCTGATGAAGGCAGCCGATCTGTCGAGCCTGCGCACGCTGTTTCTCGCCGGCGAACCACTCGACGAACCGACCGCCGAATGGATCTCCAACGCGTTGAACAAGCCGGTGATCGACAACTACTGGCAGACCGAAACCGGCTGGCCGATGCTCGCGATTCCGCGCGGCATCGAGGCACTGCCGACCAAGCTCGGTTCGCCGGGCGTGCCCTCGATCGGCTATAGCCTGACCGTGCGCGACGAGCTGACCGGCGAGCCCTGCGCGCCCGGCGAGAAAGGCGTGCTGACGCTCGACTATCCGCTGCCGCCGGGCTGCATGTCGACGGTATGGGGCGACGACAAGCGCTTCGTCGGCACCTACTGGTCGAGCGTGCCGAACCAGCAGGTGTATTCGACGTTCGACTGGGGCGTGCAGGACGAGGACGGCTACGTGACGATCCTCGGCCGCACCGACGACGTCATCAACGTCGCGGGCCATCGCCTCGGCACGCGCGAGATCGAGGAGGCGCTGTCGAGCCATGCGGCTGTCGCGGAAGTCGCGGTGGTCGGTGTGACCGATCCGGTCAAGGGTCAGGCAGCGATGGCCTTCGTCGTGCTGCGCGGCGCGCAGGGAGAAGGCGACCCGAGCGAGCGCGCGCGGCTCGAAGCCGAGCTGGCGATGACGGTGGACCGCCATCTCGGCTCGATTGCGCGGCCCGCGCGCGTGGTGATGGTATCGATGCTGCCGAAGACGCGCTCCGGCAAGCTATTGCGCCGCGCTATCGCGGCGCTCGCCGAAGGGCGCGAGCCGGGCGATTTGCCGACGATCGAAGATCCGGCCGCGCTGCAGCAGGTGCGCGACGCGCTCGGCGACGGCAGGAAGGAATAAGCGGGCCAAGCAGCGGGCGACCAGGCGGACGAACAGGCGGACGAACAAGCGGGCGCTCAGCCCGCGGTGTCTCGCGTGCCGAGAAAGCGCGCGAGAATCGCGTTCGAATACGTGCCCGCGATCCCGGTCAGGAACGACATGAACGATCCGGGCGCGTGGTCGTCGGCGGTATCGGAGATCGTGCGCACGACCGCGCACGGCACGCCGTACTCGTAGCAGACCTGCGCGATCGCCGCGCCTTCCATCTCGACCGCGAGCGCGTCGGGCAGCGCGTCGCGCAACGCCGCGAGGGCCGCCGCGCTCGCGACGAACTGATCGCCGCTGACGATCAAGCCGCGATGCACGCGCGGCGCGCGCGTGCCGAAGCGCGCCGCGCAGGCCGCGCCTTCCTCGGCGACGAACTGCTCGCATGCGGCGGTTAGACGGTCGGCGAGCGCCGCATCGGTGGTGAAGCGCGACATGCCGAGCAGCGGCACCTCGAAGCGCGGAAAAAGCGGCGACGCGTCGACATCGTGCTGCATCAGCGCGCTCGCAACGACGATATCGCCGACATGCACGTCGCCGCCGACACCGCCCGCGACACCGGTGAACACGATCGCCTCGACATCGAACGCGTGGATCAGCGCACTGACCGTCGCGGCCGCCGCGACCTTGCCGACGCGCGCGAGCGTGACGACGCACGGCGTGCCGTGCACGGTGCCGACGTGGTAGTCACGCTGGCCGTGCGTGACCGTGCGCACGCCGGACTCGGCGCGCATCGCTTCGATCAGGTCGCCGAGTTCCTGCGGCAACGCGGCCAGAACGCCGAGCGGCCGCCGCGCATCGTGGCTGAGATTCAAGGGCGTGCTCATTCGACCGCCTGCAATTTAGCCACCGCCAGCGCCAGCCACTTTTCGCCGTGCCGCTTGAAGCGGACCTGCGCTTTCGCGTCGGTGCCGTTGCCTTCGAGTGCGGTGATCGTGCCTTCGCCGAACTTGGTATGGAACACCTGCTGGCCGACGCGGAAGCCCGTGTCGGCCGCGCGTTGCTCGTTCGCGAACGCGGGCGCCGGCGCGGAGCTCACCGCCGCCGTCGACGCCGAACCGCCGCCGTACCCCGGCCGCGCGAACCAGTCGCGCCCGTAGCCGGCGTTGTCCGAGCGGCCGCCCCAGCGCGAGCCCGCCTCGACCTTCGGCGTCAGCCACTTCAGCGTTTCCTGCGGCAATTCGTCGAAGAAACGCGAGCGGATGTTGTAGCGGGTCTGGCCGTGCAGCATCCGGCTCTGCGCGAAAGACAGGTACAGCCGCTCCTTCGCGCGCGTGATCGCGACGTACATCAGACGCCGCTCTTCTTCGAGGCCGTCGGCCTCCATCGCGCTGTTCTCGTGCGGGAACAGCCCCTCTTCGAGGCCGGTGATGAACACCGCGGTGAATTCGAGCCCCTTTGCCGCGTGCACCGTCATCAGTTGCACCGCTTCCTGGCCGGCCTGCGCCTGGTTGTCGCCCGCTTCGAGCGATGCGTGCGACAGAAAGCCCGCGAGCGGCGTCATCGTGTCGGGGTTTTGCGCCGGATCGGCGACGCCCGGTGCGTCGAGGACCACCGTGGTCGGATCGTCGGTCGCGACCGCGAGTTCGGGCGCGGCGCTGGCTCCTGGGCGCAGCGGAATCGAGCGCGCGGGCGTATCGAGCCCGTAGCCTTCCTCGCTGACGAACGCGGCGGCCGCGTTGACGAGTTCCTGCAGGTTCTCGAGCCGCTCCTGGCCTTCGCGCTCGTTCTGATAGAAGTCGGCGAGACCGCTCGCGCGGACCACGTACTCGACGGTCTCCGGCAGGCTCATCTGCTGCGTGTCGGCGCGCATCTTGCCGACGAGGTTCGCGAACGCGGCGAGGCTCGAGCCGGCCTTGCCGGCGACGTAGGGAATCGCCGCGGCCATCGAGCAGTTGTACAGACGCGCCGCGTCGGCAAGCTGTTCGATCGAACGCGCGCCGATGCCGCGAGTCGGGAAATTGACGACGCGGCCGAACGCGGTGTCGTCGTTCGGGTTGTCGATCAGGCGCAGGTATGCGAGCGCGTGCTTGACTTCCTGACGTTCGAAAAAGCGCAGGCCGCCATACACGCGATACGCGATGCCCGCGTTGACGAGCGTGTGCTCGATCGTGCGCGACTGCGCGTTGCTGCGGTAGAGCACCGCGATTTCGCTGCGCGACAGGCCGGTGTTGATCAGCGCGCGAATCTCTTCGACGATCCAGCCGGCCTCCTGCGAATCGGTCGCTGATTCGTAGACGCGCACCGGTTCGCCGTGACCCGCGTCGGTACGCAGATTCTTGCCGAGGCGTCGCGAGTTGTTCGCGATCAGCTGGTTGGCGGCATCGAGAATATGGCCGTGCGAACGATAGTTCTGCTCGAGCTTGATCAGATTGCGCACGTTGAACTCGTGCTCGAAGTCGCGCATGTTGCCGACGTTCGCGCCGCGGAACGCGTAGATCGACTGGTCGTCGTCGCCGACCGCGAAGATTGCGTTGTGCTGGCCCGCGAGCAGCTTCAGCCACGCGTATTGCAGCTTGTTGGTGTCCTGAAACTCGTCGACGAGGATGTGCCTGAAGCGCGCCTGGTAATGCGCGCGCAGCGGCGGATTGTGCGCGAGCAGTTCGTAGCAGCGCAGCAGCAGCTCGGGGAAGTCGACGACGCCTTCGCGCTGGCATTGCTGATCGTAGGCTTCGTAGAGTTCGACGAACTTGCGGTTGAAGTTGTCGGTGGCGTCGACGTCTTTGGGGCGCAGGCCCTGCTCTTTCGCGTTGTTGATGAAGTACTGGAGATTTTTCGCGGGGTATTTTTCGTCGTCGATGTTGAGGCCCTTCATCAGGCGCTTGATCGCCGACAGCTGGTCCGCGGTATCGAGAATCTGGAACGTGGCGGGCAGCCCGGCGTCGCGGTGATGCGCGCGCAGCATACGGTTGCACAGGCCGTGGAACGTGCCGATCCACATGCCGCGCGTGTCGATCGGCAATAGCGCCGAGAGGCGCGCCATCATTTCGCGGGCGGCTTTGTTCGTGAAGGTCACCGCGAGGACGGTCGCGGGGGACGCGAGGCCTTGCTGAATCAGCCACGCGATGCGGGTGATCAGGACGCGGGTTTTGCCGCTGCCGGCGCCCGCCAGGATCAGGGCGGGCTCATTCGGGAGCGTTACGGCGGCGTGTTGTTCGGGGTTTAGATTCGAGAGGAGGTCGGGCATTTTTTTGCTTAGGCGCAGTTCGGGGGACATTATATGCCCCGGCGGGGGCGGCGCTTTTTTTGGTTTTTTTTGTTCTTCTGGATATGGGTTGGGGTTTTTTCGTTGTTCTCGCTTTGTTGGCCTTTCCTTGTTGTCTTGTCGGTCTATTAGCGTTGCCCCTGTGCGGGGCGGCACCTACTTTCTTTGCTGCTGCAAAGAAAGTAGGCAAA